>JADFFP010000101.1 GCA_022568115.1 Pseudomonadota bacterium
TCAAATTGCCCGGCGCCATGGCCGAGAGCCTCGAAGCCAGCAGAATTTCCGGCGGGTTGGCCATGCCGGAGAAACTGTGGAAATAGCTCAGGTTTTCCGCCGCCTTTTTCATCACCTCGGCGAGTTCTTCGCGGCCGTAGCCGACGTTGACGCACCACAGCCCGGCCAGGCCGTCGATCAGCTGCTTGCCGGTGACATCGGTGATCCGGATGCCCTGGCCGCTCTCCATGATTTTCGGGCCCTCAACCAGCAGGTCGGCGATATTGGTTTGCGGATGCAGCAGGTGTTTTTGGTCGGCATCGGCCAGATCATGGTAGCAGCGGGTATTTTTCATTGCCTTCCCCCGGTCAATTGAACAGCCGCCAGATGGCAGTAATTTTCCCGGCCAGTCAATGGCTTTTTCAATCAAATTCATTGGCATCCGCCGTCAGCTGTATCAGAGCATACTAACTCCAAATGAAATCATTTGACCGGGAATATTTTTTTGCCTGGCCAGGCAGTCCGGGCGAAGTGGTGTAATCACCATAAGTCCGGACTAACGCAGACCAGGCACAAAAAGAACCCGGCAGAAACTGTGGGCAACAGACGGCACGGAAAGGCGCACAGGTCTCTCCATGATGCGCCGCATCATGTTCAAAACCCTTACTGTTTCCCTCTTGTCTGTTGCCCATCAAATTGTTTCCATTTGGGGTTAATATGCTCTAAAACTGCCGGTCATGGAAAATTTTGGTGAAATACTGAACTGGGTGGACGATCAGCAGGACCGCATGGTCCGGACCGTCAAGGCCTGGTCGCGGATCAATTCCGGCAGCCATAATCTGGAAGGTCTGGAAAAAATGGGCGCCGCGGTGGCTGAGGCTTTCTCGTCGCTGGGCGCCGAGCTGGAGGTGCGTGAGGCCAGGCGCGGTGAAAAAATCAATGACCGGGGCGAGCTAGAGAAGGTCACCTTCGGTCCGGTTTATCATTTCAAAAAACGCCCCTCAGCCAACCGCAAAGTGCTGCTGACCGGGCACCTGGATACCGTTTTCCCGAAGGATCATCCCTTCCAGAAGCCTGTTAATCTGGACGGCAATACCCTGAACGGCCCCGGCGTGGCCGATATGAAAGGCGGCATCCTGGTGATGCTGGTGGCTTTGGAAGCGCTGGAGCGTTCAGGCATGGCCGGGAGTTTGGGCTATGAAATCCTGCTCAATTCAGATGAAGAGGTGGGATCGACCGGTTCCGCCGCGATCCTGACCGAATGCGCCAAAGCCTGTGATTTCGGCATGACCTTTGAGCCCGCCTGGGCCGACGGAACACTGGCCGGGGAGCGCAAGGGCAGTGGCAATTTTTCGGTCATCATGCACGGCCGGGGGGCGCACGCCGGGCGCGAGTTTGAAAAAGGCGTCAACGCGATTGCCGCCCTAGCCGAATTGGTAACCGAACTTCAGGCGCTCAACGGCACTGAGCAGGGGCTGACCATCAACCCGGGGCTGATCACCGGCGGGACCGCCACCAACGTGGTGCCAGACCTGGCTATCTGCCAGTTCAATGTGCGTGTTAAAACGGTTGACCAGCAAACCTGGTTTGAGCGGGAGTTCAAGCGTATCCTGGATAGATATAATGCCCGCCAAGGGCTGAAAGCCGAAAGTCATGGCCATTTTACCCGTGTTCCAAAGATTTTGACCGAGGCCAACAAAAAACTGTTTGAAGTCCTCAAAGGTCTGGGACAGGAGATCGGCATTGAAGTTGCCTGGGCGCCGACCGGCGGGTGCTGTGACGGCAACAACCTGGCCGCCGCCGGGCTGCCCAATATCGACACCCTCGGGGTGCGCGGCGGGAAAATCCATACTGATAAAGAATTCGCCCTCC
Organism: Pseudomonadota bacterium; assembly: GCA_022568115.1. Lineage (GTDB taxonomy): Bacteria > Pseudomonadota > Alphaproteobacteria > Sphingomonadales > SMXR01 > SMXR01. The sequence continues at coordinate 1,852 of JADFFP010000101.1, forward strand.
TTGACAGTTTTACCGAGCGCGCCAAACTTAGTACATTATTGCTTTTAAACTATGCAGCGGGCAATTTTAGGTTATAAGGACAATTTTAGGTTATCAAGTAGGACTTAAGGAGGAGCAGAGCTCATGATGGTCATCCGGCCGGTTGAAAGCAGGGATTTACTGGGGATTTATACCCTGGCGGCGGTCGCCTCCGACGGCCTGACCACCCTGCCGGTTTCCAAAGAGCGTCTTTTGGAGCGCATCCGGGCCTCAGAGGCAAGTTTTGCCAAAGATATCAGGGAACCGGGGCCGGACTCCTATTTTTTCGTGCTGGAGGATACCGTAAAAGAAAAGATCGTCGGCACCGCCAGTATATTTGCGGCAGTGGGCCTGGACCGGCCGTTTTACAATTACCAAATCAGGCCGGAAAAACACATCAGCAATGACCCTGAGGTGGTCAGCGAACTTCATACCCTCAATTTCGGCACTCCCTATACCGGAGCGTGCGAGCTGGCGACCCTTTACCTGCACCCTGATTATCGCTACGGCGGCCACGGGGCGCTGTTGTCAAAATCCCGGTATATGGTGCTGGCTGCCTATCCAGAGCGGTTTTCCGGGCGAATTTTTGCTGAAATCCGCGGCTGGACCGACGACAATGGCCTGTCCCCGTTCTGGAATGCCCTGGGGAGGCATTTTTTCAAGATGGAGCTGGTGGCGGCGGATCGCATCAACTCGCTCGGCAATTACCAGTTCATTGAAGACCTGATGCCCAAATGCCCGATCTATGTGGAAATGCTTCCCCCCAGCGCCCGGGCGATCATTGGCAGGCCGTTTGAGGAATCAGCCCCGGCTCTCCGGCTGCTTGAAAGCGAAGGGTTCAAGCTCAATAATATAGTGGATGTGTTTGATGGCGGCCCGTGCGTCGAGGCGGAACTTTCCGAAATTCGCGCGGTCAGGGAAAGCCGGGAGGCCCAGGTCATGATCTCCCGCGATGACAAATGCCAGGGCCGTTATTTGGTCGCCAATACCCGGCTTGACTGTTTCCGCGTGGTTCAGGCGCCGGTGCGCGAAAAAGGAAAAGGCAAGGTGGGAATCACCGCCAAAACGGCGCGGGCTTTAGGGGTCAAAAGGGGCGGTAAGGTTCGTTTTGTGACGCTGAAAAAGAAAAAGACCTGAATTTTATGATTAGCGGAAAAAATTATATCGGGGGCAGCCGCGTGACCGCCTCTGGCAAGGCGTTCACTTCCCTGAACCCGGCCACCGGCGAGGCGGTCTGGCAGGGCCATGAAAGCACCGGGGGTGAGGTGGATAAGGCTTTCGAGGCGGCCGGGAGCGCATTCCTCAAATGGCGCGGACTGCCGCACGAAAAGCGCACCGGGCATTTGCGGGCCTACGCCGCTTTGGTCGAGAAAAACCAGGAGCGGCTGGCCGGGGTTATTTCAACCGAGACCGGCAAGGCGCTGTGGGATGCCAGGGGCGAGGTTTCCGCCGTGATCCGCAAGGTTGAGATCTCAATCCGGGCGTATCAGGAGCGCACCCCGACCAGCGAGGGCTCGGCCGGGGCCTTGCGAGTTCGCCTGACCCACCGCCCGCACGGCGTCATGGGCGTGATCGGACCCTATAATTTTCCCTGCCATCTGGCCAACGGACACATTGTCCCGGCGCTTTTGGCCGGCAACACGGTGGTCTTCAAACCATCTTCGTGGACGCCCTGGTCGGCGGAAATGATGGTCGGCCTCTGGCGCCAGGCGGGAATCCCGGATGGCGTTATCAATCTGGTGCAAGGCGGGCGTGTTACCGGCCAGGCGATCCTGGAAAATCCCGGCCTCAAGGGGCTGCTGTTCACCGGCGGGGTGCCGACCGGCAAATTGTTCGCCCGGCAGCTGGCCGGGCGCCTGGATGTGATAATGGCGCTGGAGTTGGGCGGCAACAACCCGCTGATTGTCTGGCAGGCGGCAAACCAAAAGGCCGCCGTGATCATCACCATCCAGTCGGCCTTTATCACCTCCGGCCAGCGCTGCACCTGCGCCCGGCGCCTGATTGTTCCCGATAACCAGGAGGGGAATGAATTCATAGCAGCCCTGGTCAAGGGCATGGACGGGATTACCGTCGGCATGCCGGACAGCGACCCGCAGCCGTTCATGGGATCATTGATCTCGGCGGAGGCCGCCGGGGATGTGCTGGAGCGGCAAAGTTTCCTCGAAAGCAAGGGCGGCAAGGTTCTGAAACGCGCACAGCGGCTCACGCTTGGCGATGCCTTTGTCTCGCCCGGGCTGGTGGATGTCACCGGTATCAGGCAGCGCGACGACGTGGAATGCTTCGGGCCGATCCTGCAGGTGATCCGCGTACAAAATTTCGAGGCCGCGCTCGATGAGGCCAACAACACCAACTTTGGCCTCGCCGCCGGAATCCTGACCGACGACAAGGCGCTTTACGAGCAGTTTTATGCCGGGATCGAGGCCGGCATTGTCAACTGGAACCAGCCGCTGCCCGGCGCCTCATCCGAAGCCCCGTTCGGCGGCCTGAAGGACAGCGGCAATCACCGCCCCTCAGCCTATTACGCCGCCGATTACGTGGCCTGGCCGATGGCGAGTTTAGAGACCGCGGAAGACAAATTGACCATGCCGGCAGCGCCGCCGGGGTTGAAGATATGAACGCGGTGGAAGCCAATTTCGACGGCCTGATCGGCCCGACCCACAATTACGCGGGGCTTTCGCCCGGCAATATCGCCTCGGCCGACAACGCCTTACAGGTCTCGAACCCCAGGGAGGCGGCGCTCCAGGGTTTGGCCAAAATGAAACGGCTGGCGGATCTGGGACTGGTCCAGGGGGTGCTGCCGCCCCATCCCCGGCCGCACCTGCCGGCCCTGCGGGCGCTGGGATTTACCGGCTCTGACCGGGAAATCATCACCACGGCGGCCAACCAGGCGCCGGCGGTTCTGCGCAACCTTTATGCGGCATCCGCCATGTGGACCGCCAATGCGGCAACCATAGCGCCCTCCGCCGATAGCGCTGATCGCCGCCTGCATATCACCCCGGCCAACCTTGCGGCGATGTTCCACCGCAGCATCGAGCCTGAAACCACAGGCCGGGTTTTGAAGGCGATTTTCGCCGATGAAAAATTGTTTTCCCATCATCCGGCGCTGCCCGGCGGGGCGCAATTCGGCGACGAGGGGGCGGCCAACCACAACCGTTTTTGCAGTGATTACGGCGACCCCGGGCTGCACCTTTATGTCTATGGCCGCAAGGCTTTCGACCAAGGCGCCGCGCCGAAGAAATTCCCGGCACGGCAAACCTTCGAGGCTTCGGCGGCGATCGCCCGGCTGCACCAGCTGGAGCAAGGCCGGGTTCATTTTGTCCAGCAAAATCCCAAAGCGATCGATGCCGGGGGGTTCCATAACGATGTGCTGGCGGTCGCCAACAAAAACGTTTTCTTTTACCATGAAGAAGCGTTTGAAGACCCCGCCGCCCTGACCAGGGATTTACAAGCCAAGGCCCCGGGCATTGATCTGCATTTCATTGAGGTGCCGAAACAGGCGGTATCCCTGAAAGAGGCGATCAAAACCTATCTCTTTAATTCGCAACTGATCTCATTGCCGGGAAGTGACAAAATGACCCTGATCCTGCCCAGGGAAGCGAATGAGACCGCCAGCACCAGTGCTTACCTGGAAAGCCTGGTCGGCGGCAACCAACTGATTGGCAAT
>JADFFP010000102.1 GCA_022568115.1 Pseudomonadota bacterium
CAACAAATTTAAACCATGGAAATATAGAGCCTAGTTCGCTTTTGATGACCAGCGGCGCGCTGAGGAATTTGAAGAATATTTAAAAACTTCTTCCGGGCGGGCATTTACCAAGAAGCATTTCTAACATATGGCGTAGGAAGACCGGCGCAACAAGCCCTTAAGGGCGCAACAAATCCCATCGCCCGCTCCATTTTTTTCAGCGGAAAACTTACTCTTCGGCTTCCAAATCTTCTTCTTCCGAATCCATGACGATCGGGATCATCAGGTGCGGAGCCGGCAGGTTCATCATCCAGGTTTTGCCGTCACCGGGATCGGTATTGAACCCCTGGTAGCTTCCAGCGCCCGGGATAATCACCATAATATGGGGATAATCCCCTGCCAGCATGTAGGACACGCCTGTTTCATCGACGGCGTAGTTCCCGTCAACAAGCTCTGATCTCATGGCGGCGGTCCATATAGGGTCGGCGCACACCGGGCCCGAATTTACATTTTCACCGATATAGGGAAAACAGGTCCAGTAATCACTGCCCTCGCGCAGCACCGTTCCGTCCGGCAACATAATGGTGGCTTCACTTGCGATGGCTTCCGGTCCCGCCGACATCGCGAGTGCAATCATATCCTCGTCGGCCAACGCAGCAGACCCCGCAAATAGCGCCCCCGCGGCCAATGGTATCAACATCTTTTTCATGAAGTATTCCCCCTTGAATGAATTAACTATCCGGGCCACCCGGATCTTATTCCGACTGAAACAACGTTTATCGAATAAAAAGAAAAACCCCCGCCAAGCCTTAAGCCTAGCAGAATGCCCAGTAAGGGGCAAATCCCGGCTCATCACCCTCTTTGTTTAATCAATAGAGCGCCTCAAGCTGGTCCCCAAACTCTGCCTTGATGGCATGGCGGCGGATTTTGAGGGTCGGGGTCATCTGCCGGTTCTCGACCGTAAAGGGATGGGGGCTAAGGATGAACTTCCGGACTTTTTCCAGGTTTGATAGCTTGCCGTTGACCCGGCCGACGGCGGCGCTGATGGCCTTGATAAGTTCCTTGTCATCGTGGAGAATTGCCAAATCCGCATCGCGTCCGTTCTCGGCCGCCCATTTTTTAAGCCATACTTCGTCAGGAACGACCAGGCCGACCAGATAGGAGTGGCCATCACCAGAGACCATGGCTTGTGCAATCTCCGGCTCCAGGGTCAGAAGCCCCTCGATCCGCTGGGGTGAGACGTTATTGCCCTTGTCGAAAACAATAATATCCTTCTTGCGGTCGGTGATCTTGAGGTGGCCAAGTTCGGTAAAGCAGCCGATGTCTCCGGTGTGCAGCCAACCGTCCTTGATTGCCTCATTGGTGGCTTGCTGATTACGCCAATAGCCTTTCATGACCAGTTCGCCGCGGACCAGAATTTCCCCGTCCCCGGCAATTTTAACCTCGGTGTTTTTCACCGGCGGGCCGGTGGCGTCGGTGCGGATATCGGGCAGGCAGTTAACACTGATCAGGGGGCCGGTTTCAGTCTGGCCATAACCTTGCAGCATGGTAATGCCAAAGGCGCGGAAGAATGAGCCGACATCAGGGTTCAAAGCCGCGCCGCCGGACACCATGGCCTTGATCTTGCCGCCAAAACGCGCCTGGATTTTTTTCCGGACCAGAATATCGAGGAACTTGTTTTCAATTTTCTCTTTGAAAGTGAGCGAGGTTGGATCGTCCAGTTTCTTCCGGCCCAGCTCCAGCGTGCGCCGGAACAGCTTTTCTTTCTTGCCGCCTTGTTTCGCCACCGCGGCCTCAACCCGCTCCTTGATCATTTCGAACAGGCGCGGAACCACCAGCATGACCGCCGGTTTAACTTCCAGCATATTGGCGCCCAGTTTTTCCAGGCTTTCGGCAAAGTGAATTTCCGCGCCAACCGCGATCGGCAAGAAAACATCGCCCAGATGCCCAAAGGCATGGGACATCGGCAGGAAAGAAAGAAACCGGTTGCCGGCTATCCCGAATGGATAAAGAACCTCATAAGCGCCTTCGCAATTATGAAGGATCGAACCGTGGTGTAAAATTACCCCTTTGGGGGAACCGCCAGTGCCGGAGGTATATATAATGCATGATGTGTCATCACGCGTTAAGGCTTCGGCGCCCTGTTTCAGCGCCCCTATATCCCCGGGACTGGCTTCCAGGACTTCGTCCCAGCGGTGCAGCTCGATATTGATGCGCTGGGAAAGCTCCAGGGGCTCAATCAGAATGGCATGGCGCAGGGTATCCAACTGGTGAGCGGCGGGCAGGAAGGTGCGCGCCAGGCTTTCGGTGGAGACAATCGCCGCTTTGGCGCCGGAGTTTTCCAGAACGTGCATGTGATCACGGGTGGTATAGGTGGTGTAAAGCGGGACTGTGACGGCCCCCAGCGCCATGATGGCGATATCGGAGATCACCCATTCGGGCCGGTTTTCACTCAACAGCGCAACCCGGTCCCCCTTCTTGATCCCAAGGCGTTTCAGCCCTTCGGCCAGCCGGGCAATTTTATCCGCGCTTTCAGCCCAGGTCAGGGAGGACCATTTGCCATCGCGCTTGGATGAAAGAAGCACGTCTCTCCGGTGTTTTTCCAGCTGGCCGAAAAACATCGCCGGCAGACTGTCCCAGCGTTTCATTGCCACAATCTTTTCGGTCTTTTTTGTCATTCAACCGCGCTCCATAATCGGATGATACTCAATGTATGATCATCGGCAATAAAAATAAGCAAAAACATCAGAGATTTCCTTGCGTCTTTATCTCATTTATGTCAATGGAGGGCAAAATGGCACCCAAGCCCGTAAGCCCTCAAGACCGAGCGATGAAACAGCATAAAACCCAAGCCTCTATTCTGGATCAGGTAAAAGCCTCAGCTAGGCCAAAGCTCATTAAGTCCCTCCAGATTTCTGAAAAGGCCGATCTGGAGCGTTTTATTTCCTCCTTTTTTGTTGCCGCCTCACTGGAAGATCTCAAGGAAACCGAGCCTGAAAAACTGTTCGGGATTGCCTATTCGATCTGGCGGCTGGCCGGCTACAGGGCGGCGGCTTCGCCTTTGGTCCGGGTTTTCAATCCCGACCTCAGAAAAGACGGATGGAAAACGCCGCACACAGTAATTCAGATTGTAAACGACGACATGCCGTTTCTGGTCGACAGCATTGCCGGGTATTTATCCAACATATGCGGATATCGCATTCATATTATGCATCACCCGGTTCTGGCCGTAAAAAGGGACCGAAGGGGAAAGCGCCTGAAAACCTGTGAAAGGCCCGGCGCCGAGGTAGAGCTGGAAAAAGGCGCCTTGTCCGAATCGTACCTTCATGTTGAAATTGATTCCCAAACGGATGCCAAAACTCTCATGGGCCTTGAGAAGGATATTCTGAAAATCCTGGGAGACGTCCGCAGCGCGGTGACGGACTGGAAACCCATCCTGGCAAAGGCAGATGAAACAATAGCCGAGCTGGAAAAGCACGGCAGGGGCAAAAACAAGCACCTTTTTGACGAAGCCAGGGCGTTTATGGTCTGGTTGAAAGATGACAATTTCACTTTCCTTGGGTATCGCGAATACACGTTCGAGGGGGATGACAAGGCAAGGGCCATCGACCAGAGCCAGACATCGGGGCTTGGCATCCTGACCGACCCCGACCGTCATGTTATGCGCGGCGCTCATGGTTTAACCCTGTTGGCGGCTGAAATTGCAGATTTCCTCCAGAACCAAAGGCCGATGCTGATCACCAAGGCGAACACCCGGACCACGGTTCACCGCCCGGTCCACATGGATTATGTCAGCGTAAAGAAATATGACGAAAACGGGAAAACCATAGGTGAGCGCGAGTTTGTGGGTCTCTTTACCTCAAAATCCTACCTGAAAAGCCCCTGGGACGTCCCGATCTTGAGAAAAAAGGTCGCCAACGTACAAAAACGCGCCCCCCACAGCACCACCAGCCACGCCGGCAAGGCCATAACCCACATCCTTGAAACCTATCCCCGGGATGAATTGTTCCTGACCAGTGAGCGCCAGCTTTTGAAAACCACCCTTGGGGTTTTGCATTTGCTTGAGAGGCCGCGGCCCCGCGCCTTTATCCGTGAAGACCGGTATGAACGGTACGTTTCGGCTATCGTTTACGTGCCGAGAGATAGCTATCATTCCGGACTGCGTCAAAAAATCGAAAAAATCCTCTGTGACGCCTACCGGGGGGAAATTTCTGTTTATTACGCGCTTTTAAGCGAGGATGTACTGGCGCGCTGGCATTTTATTATCAGAACCCAACCCGGCCAGGTCCCGCGCGTGAGCCATGGTGACTTGAACCGGAAAATTGAGGAAGCCGCCAAACCCTGGGCCGAGGGTCTCAGGGAAGAGCTGGTCGATGCTTTTGGCGAGGCAAAAGGACTGGCGCTGTTCGAAAAATACCGGACCATCTTCCCGGCATCCTACATGGATGCCTTCAGCCCCCGCCAGGCGATTACCGATATCTCCCATTTACAGGATTTTGATGTCAGCCAGGATGTCAGTTTCGAGGTATTCCGGGAAGCAGATGACCCGGTTTATGCCCTCAGGCTGAATATTTATCATCCCTCCCGCCTGATTGCGTTGTCTGAATGCTTGCCGATGCTGGAAAACCTGGGGGTCAGGGTGATCGGGGAAAACTCATATGAGCTTTTGACCGAAACAAAGGGCTACATCCATGCGTTTTACATGGAAACGCCGAACCAGGGCGGCGTTAACATCAAGGCGACGGAAGAATTGGTCGAGCCAATGCTGGATCTGGTGTGGAAGGGTGAAGTTGAGAATGACGGCTTTAACGCGCTGGCGATTCACGGCGGCCTGCCATGCCGGGATATTGTTATTTTGCGGGCTTATGCGAAATATCTGCGGCAACTGGGTCTACCGTTTTCACAGGATCTTATTGAGGATTGCCTGGTTCAGACCCCGCGTATCGCCAGGCGCCTGATCAAATTGTTTTATGTTCTGTTCAAGCCGGGCAATGAATCCAAGGAAAACCGCCGGAAGTGGGCCGAGGCGATCGTACGCGAAATCCACAGCAATTTAAATCGTATCAAAAGCCTCGACCAGGACCGAATCTTCAGGTCCTATTTAAACGTCATCCTGGCCACCCTAAGGAGCAACTTTTTTACCAGCGAAGTTTTGGCCACAAGCATTCCGAAGACGATTCTTGAAGCCGATGTTCCGGTCCCGGCCCTGGCCTTCAAAATCCGCTCCTCGGTACTGGAAGACGCTCCCAAACCCCGCCCATTTGTGGAAATATTTGTTTACTCACCGCGCCTTGAAGGGCTTCACTTGCGCGGTGGTCCGGTCGCCAGAGGGGGCTTGAGATGGTCGGACCGGCGCGATGATTTCCGCACTGAAGTGCTGGGCCTGATGAAAGCCCAGCAGGTCAAAAATGCAGTGATTGTTCCAGTCGGCGCCAAAGGCGGGTTTTTTCCAAAGAACCTGCCACTCAAGGGAAGCCGCGATGAGGTGTTTGCCGAGGCCCTTTCCTGTTACCGGATTTTTTTCCCTACCCTCTTGTCCCTGAC
>JADFFP010000103.1 GCA_022568115.1 Pseudomonadota bacterium
GGCCTTTACTTAAATGCCCGCCCAGCATACTCAGATTAAAGCAAAAACAGAAGGGTTTTAGCGAAATAGGAGTGGAAACGATGACTGGACACGTCGCATTTCTGGGACTTGGCGTCATGGGCTATCCGATCGCCGGGCATCTGGCGGAGGCCGGGTACAAGGTCACGGTTTACAACCGCACCGGGGGGAGGGCGCGCGGCTGGCTGCGGGAATACGGCGCCACCGGCAAGGGCGGCCACAAGGCGGCTGAAACCCCCCGGGAAGCAGCTTTGGGTGCGGATATCGTCTTTGCCTGTGTCGGCGCTGACAAGGATGTCAGGAGCGTCACGATCGGCCTGGAAGGGGCGTTTTCCAGCATCAAGGAGGGGGCGGTGTTCGTCGATCACACCACCGCCTCGGCGGAATTGGCGAAAGAGCTGGCGGTCGAGGCTGAAAAACGCGGTTTCGGGTTTATCGACGCCCCGGTCTCGGGCGGTCAGGCGGGGGCGGTTGCGGGTCAGCTGACGGTCATGGCCGGGGGTGCCGAGGGGGCCTTTGGAAAAGTCGAGGGGGCGATCGGATGTTACGCAAAAATGGTTCGCCTGCTGGGTCCCGCCGGGGCCGGACAGACCGCCAAGATGGTCAACCAGATTTGTATCGCCGGGATTGTCCAGGGGCTTTCGGAAGCGCTCCATTTCGGGCTCGAAGCCGAGCTCGATATGGACGCGGTGGTGGCTGTAATCTCGAACGGCGCGGCCCAGTCGTGGCAGATGGATAACCGCGCGGCCACCATGATCCGGGGCGAATTTGATTTCGGTTTCGCGGTGGACTGGATGCGCAAGGATCTCGGCATCGTCCTGGGGGAGGCGGAGCGGCTCGGTATCGACCTGCCGCTGACCAAACTGGTCGATGGCTTTTACGCCGAAGTGCAGGCCCTCGGCGGGGCCCGCCAGGACACTTCCAGCCTGATCCGGAGATTTCGGGGTTAACCCCAATTCCTGTTGACAGTTCAGCCGCAAAAGGGTAATCCCAGCCAACATTAACGAATGGCTGCCCGTGGAAGACTTGGCGGCCGCGCGGACAAACCGGGGAAAACCCCACGTCCGTGGCGCTTAAAGTGAAAAGGAGCGATTCATGACGAAGCGTATTCAAGCCAAGCACAAACTCGACCGCCGTATGGGCGAGAACATCTGGGGCCGGCCCAAAAGCCCCGTAAACATCCGTGAATACGGTCCCGGCCAGCATGGCCAGCGGCGCCGCGGCAAAATTTCCGATTACGGCATCCAGCTGCGCGCCAAGCAAAAACTCAAAGGCTATTACGGCAACATCCAGGAAAAGCATTTCCGCAGCCTTTACAAAATGGCCGCCCAGCAAAAGGGCGATACCGGTGAAAACCTGATCGGTTTGCTGGAATCCCGGATTGACGCGATCATTTACCGCGCCAAGTTCGTGCCGACCGTGTTTGCCGCCCGCCAGTTTCTCAACCACGGACACGTGCTGCTGAACGGCAAAAAACACACCATCCCCTCGGCCCGCCTGCAGCCCGGCGACGTGGTGGAAATCCGGCAGAAGTCGCGTGAAATCCCGATGGTGATCGAAGCCCTGAACAGCCCCGAGCGCGACGTTCCGGAATATGTCGCCCGGGAAGGCTATAAAGCTACATTTGTCCGCGTTCCGCACCTCGATGAGGTTCCCTATCCGGTGATTATGGAACCGCATCTGGTGGTGGAATTTTATTCGCGCTAATGAAAGGGTGTTGGCCCTTATCAAAGGATCCCGATGACGGAAACCGACCAGCAGATTGCTGAACTTTACGAGCGCGCTGAACAGTTGCGCCAGGCCGGTGCCTGGGAAAATATTGTCACGGTTTGTCATCAAATTCTGGCGCTGGACCCGAACTCCACCCAAGCGCTGCATTTTCTGGGTTCCTGGCATCTCGGCCGTGACGAGTATGCTGATGCCGCAAAATACCTGAGAACCTTCAATGAATTGGCCCCCAACCAGGAGCCAATGATGCTTACGCTGGCGCTGGCGCTGGAAGACAGCGGGGAATACCAGGAAGCCTGCAAGGTTTTGCGCCGGGCCTTGAAGCTGAACGAAAATAATTTTTTCAGCTATATTTATCTGGGCTCCGTCCTTGAAAAAATGGGTGAAAAGGAAAAAGCTGCCTGGGCCTATTCCTTCGCGGTCGATTTGAACCCGTCATTGAAGGTCATGTTCAAGGATGAATCGCTACCCAAGCAAGCCCGGATCAGGATTTCCCGCTGTAACGATTTCCTGTCTAAAATTGGCCAGGCTCTGCATAAGGTGGCCGTCGCCGAGGCCCGGAAAAAGTTCCCCAAGGGTGATTTCAAGCGGATTAAGAAAGCCATCTGGCGCAAGCTGCACCACGCCCGGATCGGCATCACCAATCCACTGCAGAGGCCGTTGAGCTTTTTTATCCCGGGCCTTGACCGGGCCGCCTGGTTCGAGCGCGAAGAATTTCCCTGGGTGGAAGACTTTGAAAAGGAATTTCCCCACTTGCAAAAGGATGTTCTGGCGCATTTCCGCGGCGACCAGGACACGCTGCCGTATTTGCAGCTGGGCGGCTATGATGAAAAAGCCTGGGGCGACCTGGTCGGCAGCAAGGACTGGGCGGCGATCCATTTTTATGATGGCATGAACCGAAAAGAAAAAAACTGCGTACGCTTTCCTGAAGTGGCCCGGGCGGTGGACAGCCTGCCGCTGTTCAGAATCAACGGCAGACCGGTCGAGGCGCTGCTTTCAATCCTGAAACCAAACATGAAAATTCCGCCCCATTACGGCACCTCCAACGCCCGCCTGACGGTCCATATGCCGCTGGTGGTGGGGGGCGACTGTTTTGTCCGCGCCGGCGAGGAAACGCGCAAGCTCAAAGCCGGCAAGGCAATCTTTTTCGACGACAGTTTTAACCATGAGGCCTGGAACGAAACCGACCAGGTCAGGATTGTCCTGATCGTCGAAGTTTGGCATCCGGACCTCAGCGAGGAAGAGCGGGCCGCGGTTGAAGCCAGCTATATAGCCTACGAGGCCTGGATGAAGGGCCGTGACCACGACGCCCTTCTGGATGGCTGACTTAACGGATATCACAATCCGTGAGGCCGTCGATGGCGATGCCCAGGGCCTGATCGCCCTGATCGGCGAAATATTTTCAGACTATGACAATTGTGTCCTGGACCTGGAGCGCCTGGATAGGGAATTGCTGGCGATTGACACCTGCATCAAGGGTCTGGGCGGCAAATTCTGGGTCGCTGAATATCAGGGCGAAATTGTCGCCTCAATCGGCTACGCCCCAAAGGGTGGGGGCGTGGTGGAGCTGAAACGCCTCTATGTGGCCAGGGCCTGGCGGCGGCGCGGTTTGGCGGACCGGCTGACCGGCTTGATTTATCAGGCGGCAAAGGATTTGAGGGCCACGGCGATCGAGCTTTGGAGCGACACGCGCTTTGTCGAGGCCCATGCTTTTTATCTCAAGCACGGGTTTGAGGAATTACCGGAAACGAGAGATCTGAACGACCCCTCAAATTCGACCGAATATCACTTCATCAAGAAGCTTTAATACCCTTTTCATCGAACAGCGTCTCCAGCTCGCCACCGCTGAACATTTCGCGAATGATATCACAGCCGCCGATGAACTCTCCCTTGACGTAAAGCTGGGGGATGGTCGGCCAGTCGCTGAATTCCTTGATGCCTTCCCGAAGATCTGGATCGGGCAGGACGTCGTAGGTTTTGAACGGGACGCCTAAGTGGGTCAGGATATCAACCACGGTGGCGGAAAAACCGCATTGGGGAAAATTGGGATTGCCCTTCATGAAAAGGACAACATCATCGGCCTTGACGGCCTTATCAATAGCGGCGTGTGCGGGGTTGTCGGTCATCTTTCAAGTCTCACTTTCTGTATCCGATGTTCTTAGGGCCAGGGCGTGCAGTTGACCGCCCATGCGGCCTTCCAGCGCCTGGTAGACAATCTGGTGCTGCTTGACCCGGGACAGGCCCCTGAACCCTTCAAAAACCACGTGGGCTGAATAATGATCGCCGTCCCCGGCCAGGTCGGTAATGGTCACCTTGGCGCCGGGCAGGGCTTCGGTGATCAGGCGTTCAATTTCCTGGGCTTGCATCGCCATTATTTTTCCTAATGCACCTTGGTCATGTAATCTTCGAACCAGCCCTCATGGGCTACCCTCATCTTATCACAGGAGATGTTTATCTTATCACCTATTTTCAAGTCACTGCCGCCGGTGGTTCCGATATTTTCAATTTTAATCCCGGATTTTTTTGCTTTTTCCAGGATTTTACCGGCTTTGCCGGCGGGCAGGGCGATCAGGTAGCGGGCCTGATCCTCGCCGAACAGCAGCGCGTGGGCCGGGATATTTTCTTTTGAATAGCTCAGCTCCGCCCCCATTTTGCCGGCCAGGCACATTTCCGCCAGGGCACACACCAGCCCACCGTCCGAGAGGTCATGGCAGGTATCGACCTCACCCGCCTCGATCAGGGCGCGGACAAAGTCGCCGTTTTTCTTTTCCAGCCCAAGCTTCACCGGCGGCGGGGCGCCCTCTTCGCGGCCGATCACTTCTTTGAGGAAAATCGAGGCGCCAAGATGGCCTTTGGTCTCACCTATGAGAAAAATCACATCACCGTTCCGCTTGAAGCCGGGGGTGGCCCGTTTTGAGGAATCCTTCAACAAGCCAACCCCGCCGATCCCCGGAGTCGGCTTGACCGCATGGCCGCTGGTTTCGTTGTAAAAGCTCACGTTACCGGAAACCACCGGATAATTGAGCGCGCTGCAGGCCTCAGCGATGCCGTCGATCGCTTGCTTGAACTGGCCCATAATGCGCGGTTTTTCCGGGTTGCCGAAATTCAGGCAATCGGTGATCGCCAGCGGGGTGCCACCGACCGCGGTGATATTGCGCCAGGTCTCGGTGACCGCCTGCTTGGCGCCTTCGGCCGCGTCGGCTTCGCAGTATCTCGGAGTGCAATCGGTGGCGATCGCCAGCGCTTTTTTTGTCCCGTGGACCCGGACCACCGCGGCGTCACCGCCGGGCCGGCCGATCGTGTCGGCCATCACCATGTGATCGTACTGCTCCCAGATCCAGCGCCGCGACGACATATTGGGCCCGCCGATCAATTGCAAGAGGCTTTGATTCAGGTCGTTGGGTTCAGGCACCTCCGATGCTGAAAGGGTGGAGCGTTTTTTGCCCTCCTCGAACGGCCGGTGGTAGACCGGGGCGTCTTCGGTGAGGCTGCCGATTGGGATATCGGCCACCAGCTTTCCCTTGAAATAAATCTGTAAGTGATTGGAATTATTGATCTTTCCAATCACCGCAAAATCCAGGCCCCATTTGCTGAAAATGGCCTCGGCCATTTTCTCAGCACCCGGCCTCAACACCATCAGCATCCGCTCCTGGGACTCTGACAGCATCATCTCGTACGGCGTCATGCCCTCTTCGCGCTGCGGCACCAGATCCAAATTCATTTCAAACCCGACCCCGCCTTTCGAGGCCATCTCAAC
>JADFFP010000104.1 GCA_022568115.1 Pseudomonadota bacterium
TTTCATTTCGTCGCTGCTCTTTGCATTTTCTTTTTCTACCCCGGCAAGCGCGATAACCATAGAATTGCTTTTTGACAGCAATGAGTTGATCAAGGCAGGCAAAAAAGCCATCCACCAGGGCCGGGTGGAAAAGGCAGTTTATTATTATGAAAAAGCGCTAAAAAGAGGGGCGAGTATTGGCAAAAGGGACATGATCCACCTCAGAAGCGATTTGTGTGTGGCGTATATGTATATGGAGCGCTTTGAAGAAGCCCTGAGGCAATGCAAAATCGGCCTTTATCTTATGCCGAACCGTTGGGAGACATTAAATAATCTGGGGACCCTCTATCTGTTGCAGGGTGATTATGACAACGCCATTGTTCACTATAGAAAAGCCCTTAAAATGAAGCCCAATTCCAGTATTCTCAACAAAAATTGGGAAATTGCACTGCAACGGGCCGGGACCGCAAAAGAGATTTCTCCCTTGCAAGGTGGTGTTAACATTCCCGGCCACCGGTTTGATAATGATGGCGCCACAGGTCCCGCCGTCATGCAATAGGCAGGTTCCCTCCACACCAAGCAGGATTAAATAACAGCAAGAATAACGTTAAGGCAATTTTGCTTTCACTCTACCGTTAGCGAAGGCGGTGATGGTACGGTCCGTCTTTAAGCTTTAGACATTAAAACTCTCTCCGCATCCACAGCGGCTTTTTTCATTGGGATTAATAAAAACAAAACCGGAGGAAAAGTTCCCTTCCTCGTAATCGATCTCGGAGCCCAAAATGTTCACCAGGGAAGCGCGTTCGATATAAATGCACACGCCCTTGATTTCGACAACTTCGTCTTCCGGATCGGGGTCATCAACAAAATCCACCACATAGCCAAGACCCGAACAGCCTTTTTGCTCCGTTCCAAAACGCAGACCCAATGAGGGTTTCCCACGCCTCTTTAGAAGCGTCTTCATGTGTTCTGCCGCTTTGTCGGTTATGGAGAGTATTGCCATTTCTAATTCTACCTTTCTAGGGTTTGAGCCCAATTAGGGTATGGGCCCTAAAGAAAACCAAGTTCCAGCTGGGCTGCTTCCGACATTTTCGAAGGATCCCAGGGCGGATCCCATACCAGATTCACCTTGGCATCCTGAACACCATCAACATAAAGGGCACGCATTTCCACCTCACCTGGCATAGTTTCCGCCACCGGGCAGTTGGGGGTGGTCAGCGTCATGTTGATTTCCACATTGCCGTTGTCGTCCACATTAACATCATAAATCAGGCCAAGGTCATATATATTGACCGGAATTTCAGGGTCATAAATCTGGCAAAGGGCATCAATCACCCGCTCACGGAGGGTTCCTTCTTTGTGTTCCTCTTGTCCGCCGGACTCTCTATTCGCCCCAGCTCCCCCTTTCAGGAAGGTTCCCAAATATTCTTCCCCCTGGTCTTTGGCGTAAACCGGACGCTGGGATTTTTTTGTCTTGTTTTTGGTCATGCGAAAATTGCCCTTGTCTTTTTCAGGCCCTCGGCCAGGCGGTCAACATCTGCGCGGGTGTTGTACAATCCAAAACTGGCCCGGATTGTTGCGTTTAGCCCGAAACGCTCCATCAGCGGCTGGGCACAGTGGTGGCCAGTCCTGACGGCAATCCCCTCTTGATCGAGAATGGTTCCGGCATCATGAGGATGGATTCCGTCCAAAACAAACGAGATGATTGAGGCCTTGTTTTTTGCTGTGCCGATCAGTTTCAACTGGTTGATGCCCCTCAGGCGGCCCAAAGCATAGGCCAACAGGCCGTGCTCATGGTTCTCAATTTCCTGGCGGTTAAACTGGTTTATATAGTCCAGCGCCGCCCCCAGGCCGATGACACCGGCTATATTCGGGGTTCCGGCTTCAAACTTCTGGGGCAGGACATTGAAAGTGGTCTTCTCAAAGGTCACCAGCTCAATCATATCGCCGCCGCCTTGCCACGGCGGCATCGTCTCCAGCAATTCCTTCTTGCCGTAAAGCACCCCGACACCGGTTGGTCCGTATACCTTGTGTCCGGAGAAAACGTAAAAATCAGCATCCAGGTCCTGGACATCAATCGGGGTGTGCGGGGCTGCCTGGCAACCATCCACCAAAACCTTGGCTCCGGTCTGATGAGCCAGTGCAATCATTTCTTTTACCGGCAGAATGGTGCCAAGGACATTTGAGATGTGCGCCAATGCCACCAGTTTTGTCTTTTCCGTCAACAGCGCCCTGTAGGCCTTTAGATCCACTTCTCCCTCATCGCTTATCGGGGCGACTTTGATGATTATTCCTTTTTCTTCCCTCAAGAGTTGCCAGGGCACAATGTTTGAATGGTGCTCAAGCTCGGTCAGGATAATCTCATCTCCCTCAGATAAAAAAGTGCGGCCATAACTTTGCGCCACCAGGTTGATGCCTTCGGTGGCATTGCGGACAAACAGACATTCCTCACGCGACGCTGCATTTATGAATTTTGCGACCTTATTGCGCACTTGCTCGTAGGCCTCGGTCGCCTCCTGGCTCAGTTTATAAATGCCGCGGTGGATATTGGCATAAGAATGGGAATAGAAGTTCGCCACGGTATCAATAACCGCTTGCGGCTTTTGCGCGCTGGCGGCGGAATCAAGAAATGTCAGCGGCTTGCCGTAGATGGTCTCCTTGAGGATCGGGAAATCCTCCCGGACGGCGCTAACGTCAAATGTCTTATGTTTAACAGCTCCGCTCATCTCTGTTTCCTGCCCATGCTTTGTTTCATCCAGGCCTCAATTTTATCCTCGAAATAGCTCCGCAGGACTTCATTCTCCAGGCTCTCAACCACATCTCCGAGGAAGGCCCGCACCAAAATGGCTTTGGCCTCGGTTTTAGGGATTCCCCGTTGCATCATGTAAAAAAGGGCCACTTCGTCTATTTCCCCGACCGTTGCGCCGTGTGAACAAACAACATCATCGGCAAAGATCAGCAGCTCCGGTTTGATGTTGACTTCTCCTGAGGGATCCAGAATCAGATTGCGGCAATTCTGGTGAGCTACTGTTTTCTGGGCGTTTTCCTCCACCACCACCCGGCCCTGGAAAGCAGTCTGTCCTTCAAAGCCGGCAACCGCCCTGACAGTCTGCCGGCTTTTCGCCTGCGGCCGGCTGTGATGAATACGGGTGACAAAATCAACCACCTCCCCCCTGCCCGCCAGAAGGGCGGCAAAAAGGCGCGCGTTTGCCCCTTTGCCCATCAGATTGACTTCCGTTTCAAAACGGTGGGCGGTCAACCCGAGGGACAGGCTAACTTGAGAAAAGGAGGCCCGTTTGTCCACCTTTACAAAATTACGTCCAGTCAGAAAAGATTTTTCCTTTTGGTCGAAATCGCAAACCAACGACAGATGCGCTCCTTCGCTTAAGGAAAAATTGCTAACCATATTGGTCCATCCGGGGTTTTTCTCCAGGCTGATGGTGCGAATAAGAATTTGGGCTTTGGCGCCTGCTTCCAGGCCAATGAAATTACGCAGGTGATGCGCGTTTTTTTTATCACCACCCTCAAGAAAAATGATCTCTAACCCCCTAAGAGCGGTATTTTTTGCTATATTGATAAAAAGACCGCCCTCCGAAAGGGCAAGGTTCAATCGCTCCAGGGCGCTTTCTTCCATTCCCGGGGAAAGATATTCACCTGCCCAGGTGGGAAACTTGTCCAGCGCCTGTTCTGCCCCAAGGATTTCGACCCCCTTCAGTGCCGGGGTAGAGCCCAGTAGCTTTCCATTCAAGACCACCACAACCGGCCATCGCGTCAATGGCTCAAACTCTGGAACTGTCTGCGCGAAAGGACGTTCCGGGCGGCTCAGGTGCCCGGCCCTGAGGGTCCTCAGATCAGAATATCGCCAGTCCTCTGCCTTCGGGCCAGGAATGCCGCCGAGGAAAACAAACTGTTCCATTCCCTTTTCCCGGGCGCGGGCTATGTTTTGCCCACCCCTGAGGGTCGGAAGTAATTCCTTGAATTCTTTTTTATATGTTTCTAAAACTGTCATGGTTGTCTCTTTAGGCTACGGCAGCGTATCCCTTGTCTTCCAACTCCTTGGCCAGTTCCTTGTCCCCGGAGCGGACAATTTTGCCATCCTGCAGGATGTGGACAAAATCCGGTTCAACATAGTTGAGAAGCCGCTGGTAATGGGTGATCAGCAAAAGCCCGCGGTCTGGCAAGCGGATCGCATTAATCCCCTCTGCTACGATTTTCAGGGCGTCAATATCAAGCCCGGAATCGGTTTCATCAAGGACTGCCAGGGTCGGCTCGATCATCAACATTTGCAGCATTTCATTGCGTTTTTTCTCCCCGCCCGAAAAGCCAACATTGACGGCACGCTTTTGCATCTCGAAATCCATCAAAAGCAGTTTGGCTTTTTCCTTGATGGTTTTAAGAAATGTAATAGCATCCAGTTCTTGTTCCCCGCGATAGACGCGCTGGGCATTCAGGGCTGTCCTCAAAAAATTAAGATTGCTGACGCCGGGAATTTCTACCGGATGCTGGAACCCCAGGAAAAGCCCCTCCCCGGCCCGCGCGTTGGCATCCAGGTCAAATAGATTAATGCCCTTGTACAGGCCGGTGCCGCTGGTAACTTCATATCCTGGTTTTCCAGCCAAGGTATGTGCCAGGGTTGATTTTCCGGAGCCATTCGGTCCCATTAAGGCGTGTACTTCGCCAGACATGATTTCCAGGTTAAGCCCTTTCAGAATTTCCTGGCCACCAACACGGACTTTCAGGTTGTCTATAGATAGAATTGGTTTCATGTGTACTCCTCTTAACCGACACTTCCCTCAAGGCTGATACCCAACAGTTTCTGTGCCTCCACCGCAAACTCCATCGGCAGTTGCTTCATAACCTTGCGGCAAAAACCGTTGACAATCATGGCCACCGCCTCTTCTTCATTCAGGCCGCGCTGAAGGCAGTAAAACAACTGATCCTCGCTAATTTTTGACGTGGTTGCCTCGTGCTCCACCTGGGCGGTCGGGTTTCTCACCTCGATATAGGGAATCGTGTGCGCCCCACAGGTATCGGACAGCAAAAGGGAATCACACTGGGTGAAATTCCGGACGTTGTCCGCCTTTGGCATGACTTTCACTAGACCACGGTAAGTGTTTTGGCCTCTCCCCGTTGAAATCCCCTTGGAAATGATTGTTGATCTGGTGTTTTTGCCGAGATGAATCATCTTGGTGCCGGTGTCAGCCTGCTGGTAGTTGTTGGTCACCGCCACCGAATAAAACTCGCCCACCGAGCCGTCGCCCTGCAGGATGCAACTTGGGTATTTCCAGGTAATTGCTGAACCGGTTTCCACCTGGGTCCAGGAAATTTTGGAATTCTTCCCTTTGCACAGGCCTCGTTTGGTAACGAAATTGTAAATCCCGCCCTTACCGTTCTTGTCCCCTGGGTACCAGTTCTGGATGGTGGAATATTTAATTTCGGCATTGTCCATTGCCACCAGTTCCACCACGGCAGCATGAAGCTGG
>JADFFP010000105.1 GCA_022568115.1 Pseudomonadota bacterium
GCGGGCAGTTTATTCATCAGTTCCTGCAGGTCGGAAATGTTGTCCTTCAAGTCCTGAATGGCAATCAAATCGAACCAGGAAATCACCTCGGCCATAAGCTTTAGGTCGTTGTCAGATCGCTTTTGCTCTCCGAAATTGGTCAGATTCCACGAAGCCGCCAGCATTGTCCCGGCGGACTTGTCAGGAATTTCACGCACCGTCTTGTGGCTGCGCAGAGCATCCCGCTCGGTGGTAAAGATGTAACTGAAAGCCGGTTCCGGCTTGGCATGGGGCGGCATGGTTCCTCTCCTGCTATAAACCAAAGGAGGAAATTTATCACAAAATCACAACCAGAGAAAGTGTCCACCGCAATTTATTTTGCGGCCCCATAAGCAGGATTTTATTTAACGGCTTTATTCCTGATCTCCATATGTTAAACCACCCGGATGTCAATCTGGGGTAAAATACTGGGCGGCGGGCTTGGCTTCGCGGTCGGCGGACCGCTCGGCGCCCTGGTCGGCGCCCTGCTTGGCGCCCAGGTCGACCGCGGCATTGATCAGGCCCGGGGCAAAATCACCCCCGAGGCGACCCGGCAGATCACCTTCACGATCGGCGTGATCGCGCTTTCCGCCAAAATGGCCAAGGCCGACGGCCATGTCACCCGCGAGGAGGTCGATGCCTTCAAGCGGATTTTTCAAATCCCCCCCCATGAGGCCAAAAATGTCGGGCGGATTTTCGATATGGCGCGCCAGGACAGCGCCGGATACGAGGCCTACGCCAGCCAGATCGCCAGGATGTTCAGGGACAGCCCGGCGGTGCTCGAGGATTTGCTGGGGGCGCTGTTTCATATCGCCATGGCCGATGGGGTTTACCATTCGGCGGAAGATGCCTACCTCAAAAACGTCGCGCGGATTTTCGGCTTTTCCGAAACCGAGTTTGAGCATATCAAGGCCCAGCACACCGGCGATGCCGCCGAGGACCCGTATAATATCCTGGGCGTCGGCACCGATGTTTCGGACGCCGAGCTGAAACGCATCTACCGCACATTGATCAAGGAGCACCACCCGGACCGGCTGATCGCCAAGGGCATGCCGGAGGAATTTATCGCCATCGCCAATGAAAAATTGGCGGCGATCAATACCGCCTACGACCGCATCGCCAAGGAACGCGGGCTCAATTAGCCCCCTAATTATGCGCTTTTCACACCTCATGGTGGTTCTGGCTGTCAACCTTTCGTGGGGGTTGAATTTTCTGGCGATTAAATATGCGGTTGATGAAATGCCGCCGGTATTTGCCGCGGGACTGCGGTTCGCCCTGATTTTTATTTTGCTGTTGCCGTTTCTGAGACTGCCGAAGGGGAATATCAAGCCGCTGCTGACCGCCGCTTTTGTGATCGGCGCGCTGCATTTCGGGATTCTTTATTACGCCATCAGCTTTGCCGATGATATTTCCTCGGTCGCCATTGCGACGCTGACCAATGTCCCATTCGCCACCTTGCTGGCGATTATTTTCCTGGGCGAGCGGATCGGCCTGATCTCGATCACCGGGATGGTTCTGGCCTTTTCCGGGGTCATGGTCCTGGGCTTCGATCCCAAAGCGCTGGAGCATTTCTTTGACCTGTCGCTGGTTATGTTGGCGGCTTTTGTTTATGCGGTCGGGACGATCTTGCTGCGGAGACTGAAAGGGATTGGGGTGTTCTCGCTCCAGGCCTGGATCGGGCTGGTCGGCATGGTGACCATCTTCTCGATGTCCTTCTTTCTTGAAAGCGGGCAGTGGGATGCCTTGTCCTCTTCCTCTTGGCTGGCCCGGGGCGGGGTGATTTTCTCCGCCGTCGCCTCGTCGATCATCGGTCACGGCGGGCTTTATTATCTGCTGAAACACCACCCGGTCACCACCGTCACCCCGTTGACGCTGTTGTCCCAGGTGGTCGCGGTGCTTTCAGGGGTTCTGATCCTGGGTGAGGTGCTGACCCTCAAGATGATTTTCGGCGGGGCTTTGACGTTTTTCGGCGTTGGTGTCATCCTGATCCGGAAAAAACAGAAAACCGAAGCGGCCAGTCCAGCCGCCCGGGAGACCAGGTCATGAAACAGGCGCCATCACCAAATTTCGATACCCGCCAATGCGCTATCGACATGCTGGTGTTGCATTATACCGGCCGCCCCAGCTTTGAAGAGTCTCTTGAGTGGCTGACCAGTCCGGACAAAAAAGTCAGCAGCCATTACCTGATCAGTGAAGCGGGCGAAGTAACCCGGCTGGTTGCGGAAGGAATGCGCGCCTGGCATGCGGGCAAATCGTTTTGGGCGGGAGAGAGCGATATCAATTCCGCATCGATCGGCATCGAGCTGCAAAACCCCGGTCATGAATTTGGTTACCGGCGCTTCCCCAAAACCCAACTGGAAAGCCTGGCTGGTCTTGTCAGGGACGTGCTTTCGCGCCATGACATCCCGGAAAACCGTATCCTTGGCCATTCAGATGTCGCGCCGGGAAGAAAGCTGGATCCCGGTGAACTTTTTCCCTGGCGCTGGCTGGCGGGGGAGGGGATCGGGATTTGGCCGGACGCTCCAGACCTCAGCGCACCGGGCAATGAAACAGTTTTGAGGGAAAAGCTAACTCAATTCGGGTACGACCCGGAGGCGCCCTTATTGGATGTCGTGACCGCCTTCCAGCGCCACTGGCAGCCGGAAAAGGTCGACGGCATTGCCGATCAGGTGACCTGGGGGCGGCTCAAGGCGCTTCTTTAGGCCGCAGCTTTCCCGCCGCCGAGTTTGATTTCGAGGTTTTTGATATACCTGAGCAGAACCCCGCTGGCCAGGATGCCGAACGCCGCCGCGCCCACCGAAGGTCCGGCCAGCACCCCGAAAACCCCGAACCACAGCCCGCCGAAATAGGCGAACGGGATGGTGCCGATAAAGGTTTTGCCGAAATTGAACATGGTCGCATAAACCGGTTTGCCGAGGTTGTTGAAACCGGCGTTGACGACAAACTGGGCGGCCTGGAAAACGAACGGTAGCGCCAGCCAGGTGCAGAAAAACTTGATCAGGTCGGCGGTCTCGCCGGTCGCCCTGAAGGCCAGCACGATATAATCCTGAAGGGCGAACAACAGCAAAGCGACCAGCCCGGTATAGATGACTGAGAACTGAAGGCTGCGGACAAAAGTGCGGGAAATCCGTTTGAAATTATGGGCGCCGAGGTTCTGACCAAAAATCGGCCCAACCGCGCCCGAAAGCGAAAACAGAACCCCGAACACCACCGGCGCCAGGCGGTTGATGATCGACGCCCCGGCGACCGCGCTGTCACCATAGGTGGCGATCAGCGCGACCACATAAATGGTGCCGATCGGGGTGACAATATTGGTCAATACACTGGGAACGGCGATATCGAGAATGCGGCGCAGGTAATTTTTAAAGTGCCTGACCCGGAAAGGGCTGTACAAGCGGTGAATATATAAAGCCCCGTAAAGCGCCACCGCCACCATGGTCAGGCGGCTGATCAGGGTGGCCACCGCCGCCCCCCTGATTTCCATCCCGAGGCCAAAGATAAAGATCGGATCGAGGATGGCGTTGACCACAGCCGCAATCAGGGTCACCATCATGGCGCGCCTGGCATCGCCGAGGCCCCGCAAGGCCCCGCTGGCGGTCATCGAGAGGGAAAACAGCGGCACCGAAGGCAGCAGGATATAAAGATAGCGCATCGCCTGGACCTTGGTCTCGCCCGCGGCGCCCATGAGATCCAGAATTGGCCCGAGGAAAATCAGCAGCACGGCAGCCACCACGCTGGTTAATAAAAAGGCAAAGACATAGACGTTGGTCGCGGCCCGCCTGGCGCGCAGGATCTTTCTTGCCCCGATGCTGCGGGAGACCAGCGCGCCCATCGTGATCATCAGCCCGATGTTGACCGAAATGGTCAGCATCATGACGTTGCCGGCAAACCCGACCGCCGCCGTGATCGAGGTATTTTGCAGCAGGCTGAGGAAGTAAATATCCACCAGGTCGACCATAAACAGGGCGATCAGGCCGACGCTGGAGGAAAACGTCATCACCAGAATGTGGCGCCGCAGCGATCCCTTGATGAACTTGGCCTCAACCATTTTTCCGTATGTTTCCCCAGTTCCCCGGTGCGGGGAGGTCCAGTAAAGTCCGGAATGTTCAGAAATGGAACAAACGTTCTCGTGAAGATGTCATTAGCCGGAAGTGGGATTTATCCGTCTTCGTCCTCGCCCCGCAAAGTTTCGTTGGTATGGCGGGCGTTGTCCTTGTCCCCCACCAGTCCGCCGGGAAGTTCTTTGATCAGGTTCTTGGTCTCCGGGCCAAGATCAGCGTCCGAGATTGCCAGCGGACCTTCGCGCTCGACCTTGGTGCCGCCGCAGCCGGCGATCAGCAAGACACTTAAAATAAGCCCTGAAAATATTAACGCGCGTTTCATTTTGTTTTCCCACCAGGTATTTTTTAGGCCCCAGAATGTGCCGCATATAATACCGCAAGGCAAGAGGAAAACTTGACGGCTTGTTGTTGTAAACTATTGGTAGTATTGAAATGAACATTGGAACCATAGGTATTTTCTTCATCGGGAGGAATGGGATGTTTGATTTAAAAGATTGCCCAATGTGCGAAATAGAAAACGCAAAAATTTACCAAGAAGCACCACATGACACTTTCATTGTAGACTGTCCAAGGTGTCGGAAATTTACACTACAAGATACGGTATTTGATGATGATTTCCATTCCTTGACAGATATAGATAGAGCAAAACTATCTGGATGGTCTTATAAGCAAAACAAAATGGGTTTAAAAGCAGATATTACAAAATCAAATTTTAATGAAATTAAAAAAATTCAAATTCCATCAATTCCTGAACGCATCAGAAGTTTTTTAAACTTAGCAGTAAAAAAATTACCAGTTTATAGACAAAAAGCAAATTACTGGGATCCAGAATTTCAAGCTATTTGTTATTCCACTCACCAAGATGATATGACCATGATCGTAAAATACTTAAGTGACCGCGGTTTGATAACAAGCGGAAGTGGGGTTTTTTATATAATGCCGGATGGATATATACAAAATGAAGAATGGAATTTAATAAGCCAAGATTCTAAACAGGGATTCGTTGCTATGTGGTTTGACGATAAAATGGATGATGTGTGGGAAAATGGCTTTAAACCAGCGATAGAAGAAGCTGGGTATGAAGCATTCAAAGTAGATATGAAACATCATAATAACAAAATTGATGATGAAATTATTGCGAGTATAAAACGTAGCAAGTTTCTAGTAGCTGATTTCACTGGACAGCGTGGAGGAGTATATTTTGAAGCAGGTTATGCAATGGGGAAAGGTCTACCTGTTTTTTGGACTTGTCGCAAATCTGACATGGGTGATTTACATTTCGATATACGGCAATTTAACTGTATTGGTTGGGAATCTGCTGAAGATTTAGCAAATCGACTTGAAACTAGGATAGAAGCAGTAATGGGTAAAGGT
>JADFFP010000106.1 GCA_022568115.1 Pseudomonadota bacterium
CCGCCGCAGGCCGGCCGCCAGTCACGGGAAAAGCTCATCACATAAGCCACCCGCTTGCCATCGTCGGAGGGGTCATAGTCGTTATGTAGCGTCAAAAACTGGCCCTTGCGGTACCAGGTGCCCTGGCCATCGGCGCGAATCAGGCTCTTCAGCCCGGTCACCTTGCGGATAAAAGCCAAAACCTCCCCGGAATTTATATATTCGATCCACTGGTAGAGAAACAGGTCCGGGTTCTCGGCCTTCAGGCGGTCATCCATCAGCGGGTAACAGCTGTACATAAACTCGAACTGATCGCGCGCCTGCCGCCAGACCTTTTGCTGCAGCGCCTGAACCTCCTTCGGCGTCATCGCTCTCAGGCGTTCCTCCGAAACCATATGGTCCTGGCCGCTATCCCGGTAGGCGGTCAGCCACGGGGTCTCTTCGGCCAGGCACACAGGCGCTCAGCCGCCTCAGGCTCAAGCATATCGCGGATCTGGATGCGCCTCGCTTTGGCAAATTCCCCAGCCAGGCGGCCCGCGTCAAGGGAGGGGTTCAGTCGAATTTCCATGCCCACCCTTTTAGACAAAAGCTTACCTCCAGGCCACCCCTTACCGTTAAAAGGCGAATTGGGTTGCCAAAATTCCAGCAATAATTATAATTGGCGCTCGCCGGCGGGTGAGACCAGGGCCGGTTTTTTTATTTTAAGGGTTTAACGACATGAGCGAGAAAAAACCACTTGTCAGCGTCTTGATGGGCAGCCAGTCGGACTGGCCAGTGATGAAAAAAGCCGTCGACATTCTGGATCAATTCGGGATCGCAAACGAGGTCAAGATCATCTCCGCCCACCGCAAGAACGCCCGTTTGCAGGAATATGTCAGCGGGGCGGAAAAACAAGGCGTCCGGGTCTTCATCGCCGGCGCCGGGATGGCCGCGCACCTGCCCGGGGTAGTGGCGACGCTGACCACGCTGCCGGTGATCGGGGTTCCGCTCGCCGCCAGCCTGGAGGGGGTCGACAGTTTTTTGGCGATTGTCCAGATGCCGCCCGGTATCCCGGTCGCAACCGTCGCCATCGACGGCGCAAAAAACGCCGGCATCCTGGCGGCGGAAATTCTCTCGGTTGGCGATCACGAACTTAAGCTCAAGATCGTGACCTGGCGCAAGACCCAGGCCGATGCTTTGTCTGAAAACCCGAGGTAAAAGCTCTTAATTTCTGAATTATCAGTTGGCGATACCGGCCCGGAGACGCCCTTGCGGGTCAAACATTGTGGCCGTCCGGGTAGCGGATCTTGCCGAGGATTTCAGCCGCATCCGGCAGATCCCTGGTCAACTCGCGGACCTTGGCCTTGGCCTTTTCGAACTCCATCACATCGCCGATCCGCCGGGCCAAAAACGCATGGGTCTCCCGGTAGCCTTCCGAAGAATCACCCAGCCACACCAGCAGGGTCGAGGAATAAACCCCGCCCAGGATCAGGCGTTTGGTGTAGTGGTTGTAATCGGTCGAGGTGTCGCCGGCGGCCTTCCAGATCAGATCACAGGTGCGCCACAGGCACTTGGCGGCAAGCGGCGCATTGAAGGGCAGCGCCAGGAAGCCGGCGGTGCGGCGCACTACTTCCCTGTGCCGTTCGTTTATCTCAAGCCGCACTTCAATGGCGGTGGTGATGCGTTTGGTGACGCCCATTTTATCAAAACCCCGGGTCTCGATGATTTTGAGCATTTCCTCATCGACCCCGGTTAAATGCTCCTCAACCAGCTCGGCCGGGCCGCCGGGATAGGCCATTTCGACGAATTCCAGCGGCACCTTGAGATCAGCGGCGGCGTTTTTCATTGCCGCTTCGGACCAGCCATCGAAGGGAACATGGCCAAGCACCGCCGCCAGAATCTCAGGGCGCATCTCGGACGGGGCTTGATCAAATTTTTTCATGGTATCCTGGGGGTTTTTGTACCTGAGCGATCATTAAGGAAATATACTCAATTTTTCAAGAAAAGGGTAGAAAATGCTTCCCATCGCCCGATTGATTTGATACAGAGGCCCCCGCGTGTCCGAGAAACGGGCAGAAATTTTTAGGAGCTGATGAATTAATGGAAGTCACCGTTCGCGATAATAATATCGACCAGGCGCTGCGCGTCCTGAAGAAAAAGCTGCAGCGTGAAGGCGTTTACCGCGAAATGAAAATGCGCCGCTTCTACGAAAAGCCCTCTGAAAAAAGAGCCCGTGACGCCGCCGCCGCGATCCGGCGCGCGCGCAAGATGGAGCGCAAACGGATGGAACGCGACGGCCTGATCCCCAGGCAGCCGCGCCCGGAACGCAAATCCCGCTTCGGCCGTTAGGATAAAACCAGAATTTAATAACAAAGCGCCTTTGGGGCGCTTTTTTTTGCGGCCTTTTCAAGCCTGGCTCGACCCGGTGAATTTCGATAAAGCTGAGGTGTAGAGAAAAGTTTGGGTGAGTTGATTAAAAGAGCCGCCATTCATTAATCCTCTCCCCTTCCGCCGTCGCCGAAGGCTAAGGCGGACAGGCCGTGGGAGAGGACGGCGAACTTCAGTGAGCCAGGTGAGGGGGTTGTAGTAATTGTCACCCTCACCCTACCCTCTCCCCTCAAGGGAGAGGGGATTACGGCAGGGCACTTCATTAAAGTCCTCTCCCCTCCGAGGGAGAGGGGATTACGGCAGGGCACTTCATTAAAGTCCTCTCCCCTCCGAGGGAGAGGGGATTAGAGGCGCGCTCTCCATAAAGACACCCTCTCCCCTCCGAGGGAGAGGGTTGGGGTGAGGGGGTGGTAAAAAAACCAGTCAGTAAGGCCAGCCTTTTAAAACACCTTCAAGCATAATTTCCATAAATTGATTTTCATTCAAACCGTAGACTTCAGCAATCTTACTCTTGTATTTCCCTTCCAGCTCATCCTTGAGGTCGAATTGTTCCATGAATTGGCTGTCTGGAATTTTTGCCCTTGCCTCTTTCATAGCCCTATCTTCAGCATCTGCCATTTCCTTAAATATTATTTTTCTAGTTTCCTCAGAAAGTCCAAACTTTTCTTCCGGGGGGCTAGAAAGGTCTGCTAAGCGGGTTTCATCAATGGATACCTTCGGCGTTCCTGAAGCGCCAAAACTCTTTGCTAACATCGCAACCCAGGTCCACCCGCCCGACCTGGCTTGTTCTTCGGAGCCATATACATAAATAAAAATATTGGTCGGGTTTTGGTGGTAAACAAAACCCGTCCTTGAACTAATTTCCCTATACCTTTTTAGTATTTCATTTTCGAGACCTTCCCTCGTAGGAATACCGGAAACTAAGACCTTTTGTTCAACTTCTGTCTTTATTGCAGAATCCGAGACCCTTTCATTAAAAAGCCGAAATGAAAAATCCTTTTCAATGATAGCACTGGCCTTTTCCTCAGAATTTTCGGATGAAGGAGAGGCAGTTTCCTTTTCTGAGTCAGGATCGCTACAGCTAAGTGCCAATAGAGAAGTCGCAAAAATTAACGTAAAGATTCTAAATTTCGTGATAAGATTTCCCATAACAGATCTTTTTGAAAGTTTTTATCTGATCCGGCAAATTGCCGCAGGCCTATCGCCTATAGTCAAGAAAACCCTGATTGACCAGGAGGTACTCCAATCAAGCTGCCTTGCAACTTTGCACAATTCATCAGCCACAAGCCTTGCATCACCTGGAAGTATAGAACTAATCGTGATATCTATTGCCTGATTCCACCCACTGATGTCATATTCTACTGCGACCCCGGAGGCTACAGCAACTTCCCCAATAGCAAAAGCGTTGTCGACATCCTGTGAAATAGCATCACTTGA
Organism: Pseudomonadota bacterium; assembly: GCA_022568115.1. Lineage (GTDB taxonomy): Bacteria > Pseudomonadota > Alphaproteobacteria > Sphingomonadales > SMXR01 > SMXR01. The sequence continues at coordinate 3,784 of JADFFP010000106.1, forward strand.
AGAACTTGAACTACTTCCATTATTTGAATCATTATCACTGCTGCCCCAAGCCAATCCAAGAAATGCAATAAGAATTACTATATTAATAATTTGACGGATGAAACCTTTCATCAAACACCCCCATAACGATTAAGTAACCAAAGGCTACACCATATCCGACAAAGATTGCAATTAAATCAATGATATCAAAATCACCCTTGAGGCCGAAAATCTGTGAAATCTCCATTCCTACAGAAATGAATAAAGGAATTAATAACCAAATTTTCTTCGAACTTTTCCAGGGAACATCACCCCAAAACGGGAGTGCCAAAAACAATGTCAAAGAAAAAGTCCAAAGGGCGTGGGGTGAACTAAAAATTACCCAAGAAGGGAAAAAGGTCAAAGATGGAGCAAAAAAATCCCTTAACGTATTGACCTCATCGACCAAGCCCAAACCTTCTATCCAACCAAAAACAACTAGGGTTTTTGGCCGAAACGCAAGGTAAAAAAGCCCTCCAAGAAAAATTGAGAATAAAGCAAAGAAAAACGTAATAGGCAAAGCTTTACGGAAACTTACAATAGGCTTCAAAAATTTCATAATTCCCGTGGCTTTACCCCCCTTAATCCAGCGCCTTGTTAATTCCCTCGGTCATTTTTTTGGCATCGCCGAACAGCATCATGGTGTTGTCGCGGAAAAACAGCTCGTTGGCGACCCCGGCGTAGCCGGCGGCCAGCGAGCGCTTGACGAACAGCACCGATTTGGCCTTCTCGACATCGAGCACCGGCATGCCGTAGATCGGGCTCTCGGGATCGGTCTTGGCGGCCGGGTTGGTGACGTCGTTGGCGCCGATCACGAAGGCGACGTCGGCGGTCGCGAACTCGTTGTTGATGTCGTCCAGCTCGAACACCTCATCGTAGGGCACGTTGGCCTCGGCCAGCAGCACGTTCATGTGGCCGGGCATCCGTCCCGCCACCGGGTGGACGGCGTAGAGCACCGTGACCCCATGGCCTTTCAGGATATCGGCCATTTCTCTCAAGGCATGCTGGGCCTGGGCCACCGCCATGCCGTAACCGGGAACGATGATCACCTTGCCGGCGTTTTTGAGGATAAAGGCGGCGTCATCGGCGCTCCCCCGCCGGACCGGTTTGGCCTCGCCGGCGACGGCCGCGGGACCCGCCGCCTCACCGCCGAAGCCGCCCAGGATGACGTTGAAGAACGAGCGGTTCATGCCCTTGCACATGATGTATGAGAGGATCGCGCCGGAGGATCCGACCAGCGCGCCGGTGACGATCAGGGCGTTGTTCTGGAGCGTAAAGCCGATCCCCGCCGCGGCCCAGCCGGAATACGAGTTGACCATCGAGATCACCACCGGCATATCGGCGCCGCCGATCGGGATAATCAGTAGAAAGCCGATCAGAAAAGCGATCCCGGTCAGCCACCAGAAGGCATTGAGGCCCAAGTAGGCGGTCTGCTGGTCATAGGCGAACAGGCCGATCAGGGCGAAGATTGTGATTCCGATCAGGGCGTTCAGGGGATGCTGCCCTTTAAATACAATTGGCGCGCCCGACATCAGCCCCTGGAGCTTCAGAAAAGCGATCACCGAACCCGAGAAGGTGATCGCGCCGATCGCCGAGCCGAGCGACATCTCAATCTTCGAGGCGGT
>JADFFP010000107.1 GCA_022568115.1 Pseudomonadota bacterium
TTCTTTATCCCTTCCATTTAAGCAATGTGGTAATAGGATAAGAACTTATGTTTAACATACGCCTATTTAGTTTAATTCTTGCAGCATTTGCATGTCTGACCCTCAGCGCATGTGGCGGGTCCCCACAAAGAGCACCAGGGGGTTCGGTTACGCCACCGCCACCGCCACCGCCACCGCCACCGCCGCCGCCCAGCGGAGGTGGCAGCAACTCCCTGCCGTCTGCGGGTACGGGTCCTTTTGCAACTGATGAATACCGGTCAAATTGGGGTCTGAATGCAGTCAGTCCGATACCCGCCTATGAGGCCGGGGCAACCGGGTTGGGGGTTTCAGTGGCGGTGATTGACACCGGCTTAAATGTTGACCACAACGATCTTGATGACAATGTCGATCCCGCCAGCACCGATATAGTTGGCCATGCAGATTCAGACGTGTTTGGCCCGGATATGCATGGTACCCAGGTGGCCGGAATCATAGCCGCCGAGAAAAACGGCGTTGGGATGCACGGGATTGCCTTTGAGGCCCTGATCATGGCCCTCAGGATTGATTTCGCGGATTCCTGTTCTAACGAAACCGATTGTCTTTTCTTTACAAGTGATATTGTCCGCGCGATAGATTATGCCGTCGCCAATGGCGCCCGGGTCATCAACCTCAGCCTCGGGGGCGATGGCGCCAGCGACGATTTGATTGCCGCGCTGACGGCCGCAATCAATGCCGGTGTGTTTATTGTCATTTCCGCCGGCAACGATAGCGAGGGCAACCCCAGCGCCACCGCCCAGGTCGCCTTGTCCGCCGGAGTTTCCGGCGGCATGTTGATCGTCGGCGCGATTGATACCAATGGCACCCTTGCCTCTTTTTCGAACCGGGCGGGTAATTCCCGGAATGTCTTTGTGGTCGCCCCCGGGGTGGGTATTCGTACTACCTCTATAAATAATAGTTTCACCAACGTCAGCGGAACCTCTTTCTCCACCCCCCATGTGGCCGGCGCCGCGGCGCTGTTGTTTTCCCTTTTCCCCAACCTGGTGGGAACCGATATATTCGATATCCTGACCCAAACGGCAACCGATTTCGGCACCAACGGGGTCGATTCCGTCTTCGGCTTTGGGCTGATCGATATCGGCGCCGCGCTTCAGCCCCTGGGGCCGCTGTCGATCGTCACCATGTCCCTGACCAGTGACGAGATGACCGACGTTCCCATAGACGACACCGGCGGCGGGTTCTCGATCGCCTTTGGCGATGCCATATTCAATGCCCGGGGGTTTTCCTCGGTCATGATGCTGGACGGTTTCAGGCGGTCGTACATGGTGGATTTAAGCTCCCGGATGGAGGCCCTGTACCGGCCCAGCCTGTCACTGGCCGATGCCATCGAAAGCCGCCGCCAGCGCCAGTCGTTGTTTATTCCGCTCTCCGGCGCCGACAGCCTGTCATTTTCCTTCTACGACCGCTACCGGCTGATCCGCGACCTGGCCCCGGCGCTCAGCATGGCGACCCGGGACCTGCTCAGGCAGGAAGCCCCGGCGACCTTTTTCCAGTCCGCGCTCAGGGATGATCTGACTTTAAGTTTTGCCTTCGGCTTTAGCCCCGGTGATGTTCTGATGCGCCAAGGGGATTTGAACACTGCCGGGTATGGGTTTCTGACCGCCAATTTCGGCGGCGCCACGCATCTTTCCCTGGCCAGTTCACCCAAGACCGCCAATTTGAAGAAAACCACGGGTGGCAAGGTTTCGCTGCTGTTCGGGGTTTCCACGGGCACCTATAACGTTGCCGAATTCCTGCCCTATGCCGGCAATCACCCGAAAGCCACCGTCACCTCTACCTATATCCGCGCCGCCCGCAAATCGGGGGCGCTGATGTTGAACCTGACGGCCGGGGTGATGGAAGAGAAAAACGCTGTTCTGGGCAGCATTTCAACCGGGGCGCTGACGCTTGGCGATGGCGCCGCCACCGCCTTCCTCGGGGTCCAGGGGGAAGTGGATCTGGGCCGGGGGTTTTCCCTGTTCGGCCAGTATGAGGCCGGCTGGACCTCGGTCAAGGGGGCGGAATTCAGTCTGATCGGCGAGGTTTCCAGTTTCCGTACTTCCAGCTTTACCGCGGCGCTGACCAAAAACCGGGTGTTCGGGAAACGCGACCGGATCGGGATTGCCGTCCACCAGCCGTTGCGGGTGGAGAACGGGACCCTGTCGCTGGTCTTGCCGACCGGGCGCAATTATGTCATCGACCGGATTCTCTTCAGCAATGACCGGGCCGGGCTGAGCCCCTCCGCGCGCGAGATTGATGTCGAGATCAGCTACCGCCTGGTCACCCGCGCCGGGTTCACCTTCGAGGCCAACCTGGTGCACCAGTTCAACCCCGGCCACACCATTAACCTCAGCCACGCCAGCGCGGTCCTGTTCCGTTTCACAAAGGTTTATTAAACACCCCTTCAAGGGGTCGCCACCGGCAGCTGTAATTCGACCTTGAGGCCGCCCATCTTGGACCTTTTGAGGTGCGCCTTGCCGCCATAAATCTGGGTAATGTCGCGGACAATCGCCAGCCCCAGGCCTGAGCCGGGAACCCCCTCATCCATTTTTTTGCCACGCCGGTAAAGCGAGGGCCGCTGGTTGCGGTCGACCCCCGGGCCGTCATCCTCAACAATCAAAATCATGGCGGCCGGGGCGCCGTTTACCCTTTTGCATTTGGCGGTGACGCGAATTTTCGAGACGGCCCATTTGGCGGCGTTGTCCAGCAGGTTGCCAAGGATTTCCTCCAGGTCCTGTTTTTCGCCGTGGAACATCAGCCCCGGCTCGATTTCCACCGTTAGCTCCAGGTTTCGTTTCTGGTAGAGGCGCTGGATAGTGCGCCCAACGTTGATGATCGAAACCTCCACCTCTGTCTTGGCCTTGATGTGCCGGGAATGGCCGATCGCCCGGGCGCGCGCCAGCTGATGGTCGACATTGCGGCGGATGATGGTGGTCTGTTTACCCACCAGCTCCGAAAACCGGGTTTTCCTACTTGAGGCAATTTCATTGGAAATAACCGACAGGGGTGTTTTCAGGGAATGAGCCAGGTTACCCATCTGGGTCCGGGCCCGCTCGACCAGGGTTTCATTCTGGGCCAGCACTGCGTTCATTTCATCCACCAGCGGCTTGATCTCGGGCGGACAGTCCTGGGGCAGGCGCTTGCGGTTGCCCTCGCGAATCTCCGACAAACCGGTTTTGACATCCCTGAGCGGGGACAGGCCGAAAGCCACCTGCAAAACCATGGCCACCACGATACCGAAACCCAGCCCCCCCAGCGACCATATAACAATCCGGTTAAAGTGGGCGATGTGGCTAAGCATTTCGCTGACGTCGCTGGCCATCATAAAGATGAAGGTCCGGTCGGTTCCGGGAAGCAATATTTCCCTCTCAAGAATACGCAGCGTCTGTCCTTCGGGTCCCGGAGCCTCATAGGTTCTGCGCACCAGGCCAGCATTGCTGAAATCCACCGTCAGTTCCTGATCCCAAAGCGACCGCGAGCGGATGCTTTCCTGCCCAACCGCCGAGATTTGCCAATACCAGCCTGAATATGGTTCGTTAAAACGCTGGTCGCTCAAAGGGCGGGAAAAGACGATCGTCCCGTCATCGCCAATGTCGCTGACGCCGATCATGCTGTCCATGGTCTGGCTGAGGCGGTCATCGGTTTCGGTTTCGACGTGATCGCGAAACGCCGCCGAAAGCAATATGCCCCCCACTGTCAGGGCCAGCATCAGCCACAGCAGGGAAGCCAGCAACAGCCGGCCGGTCAGCGACTTCGGGTTGGCCCAGGGGAATTTCGATGCTTTATTCGCCCTCATCCGGATCCGCCAGACGATAGCCCAGGCCGCGCTTGGTTTGAATGATATTGACGCCAAGTTTTTTGCGGATGCGATTAATAAATACCTCGATAGTATTGGAATCCCGGTCAAAATCCTGGTCGTAGATATGTTCGGTCAGTCCGGTCCTGGAAATAATCTCGTCCCGGTGGTGCATCAGGTAAGAAAGCAGTTTGTATTCCAGCGCCGTCAGCTTGACCGCCTGGCCGTCGACCGTGACTTTTGAATTTTTGGTGTTCAGGGTCACCGGGCCGCAGGAAATATCGCTGGTCGCCAAACCCGAGGAGCGCCTGATCAGGGCGCGCACACGGGCCAGCAGCTCTTCCATCTTGAATGGCTTGGTTAAATAATCATCGGCGCCGGCGTCAAGCCCGGCGACCTTTTCGCTCCAGGTGTCCCTTGCGGTCAGGATCAAAACCGGAAAGATGTGTCCGGCGCCGCGCCATTTTTCCAGAACGCTGACGCCATCCATGACCGGCAGTCCGAGATCAAGGATTATCACGTCATAAGGCTCGGTATCGCCCAGGAAGTGCCCTTCCTCGCCGTCCCCCGCACAATCCACCACATAGCCCGAATCAATCAGGGCCTTTTTGATCTGCCGCGATAGATCCGGTTCGTCTTCGACCAGTAAAACGCGCATTCCTATCTCCCGCTGGTTTTAATGACGTCGCCGGTTTTTGCGTCCATGACCACCGACATGACCTTGCCGTTCTTGTTAAGCAGTTTTAATTCGTAGATCCATTTCCCGGGGCCGGTCTGGCGGAGTTTCTGCCCGACCACCCGGCCGCCGAACCGCTGCTCGGCCTGCCGGGCGATTTGCCCGTAGGGAATAAGATCACCTTTTTTGCGCCCTTTCAAAGCTTCGTCCTGATCTTGCTGGGCAACCCCGGGCCCGGGCGCGGCGGCAAGGAAAAAAAGGCACACAAGGCCTGACAATATGGTGCGCATGATGTTCATAGTGTTTATGAGTCTGCGGTCTAGTGTTACATACCCCTAGTGAACCATATATGAACAGAAAATTTATTCAGTATTAAGATTTTTCAGCAAGTTGGGGCTGTAAAAATCCCCCGATTAGAGGCTATAAGAGGCCATGCATTTAAAACACTACATTTTATTTGCCGTTTTGGGTTTTACCCTTTTGTTTATTTTGTTTCCTGAAAAAACCGATCAGGTGGTTGATACCACGCTTTCCGGCGGGATTGTCGCCCACCTCCCGGACCCCGCCAGCAACAATGCCGCAACCGGAGTGATGGTTGAAGGTGAGCCTTATCTATTTTCCTTTTCCGGCATGGGTGAAGGCAAGGGCCGGGGCGATATCCACTCCCGGGCCTACCTCATTAACATCAACGAACAGTGGGCGCGCGAGCTGCCGCCGCTCCCGGGCGGGAAAGACCGGCTGGCCAGCATTGCGGTTGCGGTTGCCGGTACGGTTTATGTGATCGGCGGTTATACCGTGGCGGAAGATGGCCATGAGCTGTCCGCCCCGGAAGTTTATGCCTTTGACCCGGCCCGTGAAAGCTACGCTGAATTGGCGCCGATGCCGGTTCCGGTGGATGATACCGTGGCTTTTGTTTACCAGGACCG
>JADFFP010000108.1 GCA_022568115.1 Pseudomonadota bacterium
CCCTGCAATGGTAATGGTCTTTGTTCCCGCGCCCCTGATGTTCGCTCCCATGGCGGTGAGACATCTGGCCAGATCCTTTATCTCCGGCTCGCGCGCGGCGTTCTCAAGAACGGTTGTTCCTTTTGCCAGGGTCGCCGCCATCATCAGGTTTTCGGTGGCCCCGACCGAGACCAGCGGGAAGGTGATCCGGGCCCCCCTCAGTCCGCCTTGCGGCGCCCGGGCCTCGACATAGCCTTCTTCCAGGGCGATGTTTGCCCCCATTTTCTCGAAACCGGCAAGGTGCAAATCGACCGGCCGGGTGCCGATCGCGCAGCCCCCGGGGAGCGAGATTTTGCCAACCCCGCAGCGCGCCAGCAGGGGCCCGAGCACCAGGATCGAGGCGCGCATTTTGCGCACTATGTCATAGGGCGCGATCACCTCCCCGACATCAGCCGCTTTAAGGGTCAGGATATGGCTGTCGCTAACATGGGTTTTGTCGATATTTATTCCCAGGCAGCCCAAAAGCTGGGACAGGGTAAAAATATCGGCCAGGTCCGGCACATTGGTCAGCTCTAACCGCTGTTCGGTCAAAAGCGCCGCGCACATCAGGGGCAGCGCCGCGTTCTTGGCGCCCGAGATGCGCACCCGGCCCTCCAGGGGCCGCCCGCCGGTTATCAGTAGCCTGTCCATTTTTCTGTATGTTTTCTCTTTTTTGAAAATCAGGTTTGCGGAAAAATATGGCCGCAATCCGGCCACCGCCGGGCCATTTCAAGATTTATAAAGACATGACTTAAAGTTTCGGTAAAGTCACACCCTTCTGCCCCATGTATTTGCCGCCCCGCTCGGCGTAGGAGGTTTCGCACGGCTCGTTTCCTTTCAGGAACAAAAACTGGCACGCGCCCTCGTTGGCGTAAATCCTCGCCGGCAGCGGTGTGGTATTGGAAAACTCCAGCGTCACGTGCCCTTCCCAGCCCGGCTCCAGCGGGGTGACGTTGACGATAATGCCGCACCGCGCGTAAGTGGATTTGCCCAGACAGATCACCAGGATGTCCCTGGGGATGCGGAAATATTCCACCGTCCGGGCCAGCACGAATGAATTTGGCGGGATCACGCAAACATCGGTCTTGCGGTCAACGAAACTCTTCGGTGAAAAATCCTTGGGATCGACCACCGCCGAATCGACATTGGTGAAAATCTTGAACTCGTCCGAGACCCGGGCGTCATAGCCATAAGACGAGAGCCCGTAGGAAATTGTCCCCTCGCGTCTCTGGGTCTCGACAAACGGCTCAATCATGGCATTTTTGATCGCCTGCTCGCGGATCCACTTATCGGACATGATCGACATGAAAGGCCTCTTCCCCCTTAATGATTACTGTTCTGTTCTAGGAAATGTTGACCAGGCTTACAAGCGGCAATTCGGGGCATTATTCAGAGGCTTTTTTACGGCGCCCGCGGGCTTGCTGTTTTCGTCTTTGGAGGTTCTGGCGCAGCGCCTCTTCCAGGCGCTTGTGGCGCGCATCGCCTTTGAGCTTGCCGGGGGATTTTGTTTTCTCTGTGCTCATGGCTGTTCCGTTTCCAGGGGGATGATTCCACAAAAATTTTCGCTTGACCAGAGGAGAACGGGCGATTAAGCCAATGCCTGCTTGAGAGACACGCCTTTGGCCGCGGTAGCTCAGGGGTAGAGCACCCCCTTGGTAAGGGGGAGGTCGGTGGTTCAATTCCACTCCGCGGCACCAGGTTTGCCTGAATTACTCTTGACCGGCTTTCCTCTTCATCTCACCGGCTTTTTCAATGTAATGCGGTGTTCTGTTGTGGCTTAATCCCTTTCCAACTGCAGCCGCCTTGCGGTAGGCCTCTTCAGCTTCCTGGAAACGTCCGGTGGCTTCAAGCGCCAGGGCAAGGCGCTCATACCCGAAAATATTAGGGGGATAAAAATCAGAGGGTTGGCAGGAAAGTTAAGCAGGGCTCGGCAAGAATTAAAAAATTTCGATCAGCATATTTACAAAATACACCGAAAATGTCGTCCAGTAAAGGGCGGCATAAAGCGTAATCAAAAGCAACATTTTAAAACTGACTTCCACGGTATTCCGTCTCCCTTTCACATTTTAGAGTTGGGTCTGTTTTTTATTTTGTTTCCCAATTCCTAACCTGACTTTCATTCACCCCGCTTAACACACCTCTGACCGGATCGAGCGTGACCACTGTCACGCTAATAAATTTTGCTTTGGAGGGAAAATGCCCGATCAGGTTGCTCTGCCATAGTGTTTGCTGTTATAATGCCCGGGCATCAGTTTGGATCGTACTGTGGGAGAGGGATGATCCGGTCTTTTCGCTATAAGGCGTTTATCAGTTACAGCCATACCGATCGCCAATGGGGCCGCTGGCTGTTAAGGGCGCTTGAGACCTATCGCATTCCCAAACATTTGGTTGGCCGGAAGACAAAAATGGGACGGGTTCCCTCGCGCCTGTTACCGATCTTTCGCGATCGTGATGAACTTCCGGCGACTGAAGATTTAAGCGCTGAAATCCAAGACGTCCTGGCGAATTCGGAAATCCTGATTGTTGTCTGCTCCCCTGTTTCTGCGGCTTCACCCTGGGTTAATAAGGAAATCGAGGAATTCAGGCGCTACCGGGGAGGTGCCAATATTCTCTGGGTCATTGTCGGGGGCGAGCCGAACGCCAGCACTTCAAAAAAATTCCCGTCGGAATTGGAATGCTTCCCCAGTGCCCTGCTTTCCCAAAAAGGCAAGAAGGCGGAACCTATCGCCGCGGACTTGCGGAAAGGCGGTGACGGCAAGCGCTTGGGGCTGCTTAAGCTCGTCGCCGGCATGATCGGCGTCGGCCTCGACGAAATTATCCGGCGCGATCTGCAAAGACGCAACCGCCGCGTGACGGCGATCACGCTCGCTTCGGTGTTGGGCATGGTAATCATGGGCGGCTTGACACTGACAGCCATTGAGGCCGAGCGGGAAGCAGACCTAAGAAGAGCAGAAGCAGAAGGATTGATCGAGTTTATGTTGACGGACCTAAGAGAAAAGCTGGAACCGGTCGGGCGCCTCGACGTCCTCGACACGGTTGGTGAAGAGGCAGTCAGCTATTATGCCGCCCAGCAACTTCAGGACCTCTCTGAAGACTCTCTGGGGCGCCAGGCCCGGGCCTTCCATCTTCTGGGGGAAATAGACAATTTGCAAGGCGACCTTGAGGGCGCACAAGTTATGTTTGAGGCGGCGAGCGAAGCAACCGCGGACATGCTGGAACGCAACCCCAATAACCAACAGCGCATTTTCGATCACTCACAAAGCGTCTTCTGGATAGCGGCCATAAAATGGCAACGCGGTAATCATCAAGGCGCTGAAAAGGATCTCTTGGAATACAAAAATCTGGCCGACCAACTGGTTGCGCTTGATCCGGAAAATCCGGATTGGCAGCTTGAGGCCACGTACGCAAACAGTAGTTTGGGAACCCTTTATTTAGCGAATTTGGACAGACCCAAGGATGCATACAACATATTCAAGCAGCTTGTATCCCAACGCATTGATCTTCTTAAGTCGGACCCTGACAATCCTAAAAAGTCTCTTGATTTGGCAAATGCCTATGGTTGGCTGGCGGATGCAACAAAGATTGCTGGTACTTTGACCGAGGCTGAAGAATACCGCATAGAGCAGTTGGCATTACTCGACCAGGTTCTGAAACAGGACCAAAATAATGCCTCGGCCAAGAGTGGGAAGGTCACAGCTGAGCTTGGCCTGGCAAGAATTGAAATGGCACAAGGCGAGGCTCTTTTTGCTGTAAGCCGCTTAAGGTCTTTGGTCTTAGCTTCGGAAGCATTGGTTGAACACGATGAGACGAATACTGACTGGCTCAAACAAGCCGCCAGGCACTATCTCTATTTGACAGAAGCCTTTTTATTGACTGAGGCTCAGGACGAAGCAGAAAAGTCGCTAGCCCGGGGACAGGAGTTAATCGAGGCATACCAAGAACGGACAGATTTATTCTTTCGTCAAAAAGTCCAGCTTACTTACTTTTATCAACTGCTTAACGCCAAACTTAGTTACGTACGATCAGATATGGAATCTGTCCGCAGGATTTCACAGGAAATTATAGAAAACATGACGGCTGATTTTGCCAAGGGATTAAAGGCATCGGATGCAACACAGGTTTTGGCGGAAGCATACTTGTTAGGGGCTGTGGCGGCCCTGAACATCGGCAATGAAGCCGCGGCAACAGCCGAATTGCAGACATTGGTTTACTTGATTGAACCGAGAGTTGAGATCGAGCCTCCCGAAACCCTCCAAATTCTGGCTAGCGCCTACTTTCATTTGGGAGAAATAGAAAAAGCACAGTCATTAGACGCGCACTTAAAAGACCGGGGCTATGCAAAGCCCAATATTTATTCGTGATTTGTTCATGTCCAGTAGTAAATAGTAAACAATAACAAGCCAAAATATTAAACTTAATCTAAAATATTAAACTTAATCTAAAGGAGAGAGAAAATGTCAAATCATACAGATATTACTGATCCCCCCAGCTCCAAAGCTGAGGAAACTCGAATTTATTTTATCGGACTTGACCCCGATACAGGTAATTTTGATATCTACTCACGTCTTGAACCTTACAAGGAGCAATTGAGTGATGAAGATATCATGAAAATAATAAATAGCCACTCCAAGGATTTTGCTCGAACTCACTTTGATTTTGACTTTAAAAAGCCGACAAAAATTGCTTTCAGGCTTGAGATAGATAAATGGGAATTTAGTGAAATTAATAGATATGATTACAAAACCTACCCATTTTATTTAAAAGATGAATCATCCCATGAAATATTTAGGGGTCTAAAGCCATTGCCGGAAAAAGTTCCTGATAATAAAACCATAGTTGTTTACAATTTAGGAATGAAAAACCCGCCAAGTCTTCCGTCAGAACTCCATAAATATGGGCTCAGGATAAATGTAGTGGAAAGGGATAAAAATAAAACAGTTAAAGTTCTAACACCTTTGGAAATTGATCCTGAATTTAAAAATGAAGGATGAGTGACTCGTGAACCCAGGAAAGAAACTGATCACAAAACACAAGAGGCGGGAGTTATTCTCGCCTCTTTGTTATAAGGAAAAGTAATTTGGCCAAGAATATGTATGGTTCTATAGAATAATCAAACTTGATCCGGGTTTATGCACACAATCGAGAAAATAGACAAACTGATCCGCCGCGGCGAGGCTCTGGCCGCCTATGATCGCGCGCTCGAACTCGATCCCAGCAACGCTGTTACCTGGTCCAACAAAGGCACCGCGCTGTACGCCCTGCGCCGCTATAATGAGGCTGCTGATGCCCTGCGAGCATCGCTC
>JADFFP010000109.1 GCA_022568115.1 Pseudomonadota bacterium
TGGAGACCAATTTGAGGGCATGTTGTTTCACCGCGAGGGCGACCAGGTTCTAGTAATTTTAGGAGAAAGAGGGGGATCAAAGGCTTTCAAGAATGGATATTTAAGGTGGATGAAACTCAATCTGTTAAGCGACACCTACGATGACCCCAACAGGATCATTACAAGGGATGGCAAAACAGGAATAGAGGTCGTTATTCCTCCGGCAATTAAAGGTAACACCACCCGGGGAATTGCGGACCTTGTTCTTTGTGGAAATTCGATTTGGGCTTCGGCCACTTTTGAGGACGAGACCACTACTCCGAAAACATTTGGATCCGTAATTTACAAGTTGGGAACCCTTAATCACAAATTGGACATCCCTATTACGGTAAACCCAGAAGGGCCGACTAAAACCTTCCCCTTAAAGGTTGAGGGACTTTGGCGAATTTCCGAACCGGGGTTTACCGGTTTATGTGATTTTGCCGCGGTTACTGATGAGGAGACCAAAGGTGAGTTCCTCATAATCAAATTTAATTAGGGATTTAACCCAGTTTTTGGTTAAAAGTCCCTAATCACTTTCCCCCTCGAAATAATCGAGGTTTTTGCCCTTTTTGACCATCAGCCGGAGGTGCGGTTCCTCGCCGCTCATCGGCGGCGGGCCGCAGTGCACCATAACCTTGTTACTGTCCGGGTATTCCGCCACCTCCGGGCCTTGCGTGGTTGAGAGCGCCAGGTATTTCAGGTCGGCTTTTGAGGTGTTGATGATCTGCCGGGCGGTGCCGGGGCCGGCCGGGCAGGCGATGAAATCGCCCTTCTTTATGGGATATTCCTGATCATTGTATCTCAAGGTTCCCGTACCCTCGATAATGTAAAACATTTCTTCGTTGGTGTGGTGCAGGTGGTACGGGAAAGCGCGCTTGCCGGGTTTCACCAGCGTGACGTTATAACCCAGCTGGTCGGCGCCGATCCTCGGGCTGACCGGGCCCAGTTTCGCCTCGAACTTTCCGCCATCGCCAAAATCAAAATATTTCAGATCCGAGATGTTAATAACGGGCTTTTTCGCCATAGTCTTTTCCCCTCTGAATTGGAACAGGTTAAAACCCTAGCCGGTTTTTCCAGCGGCGGAAAGAGCGGGGTTGAAAACGTGATAAGTATCTTGACGGGCAGGGGGCCGAGACCTTATATCCCTTGGCGTCCCTACGGCCCCAAGTGGCGGAGTAGCTCAGCTGGTTAGAGCAGTGGAATCATAATCCATGTGTCGGGGGTTCAAGTCCCTCCTCCGCTACCACCCTGCTTCGCCAAGGCTACGCAGGGTTGGCTTGCCAACCCGAGGAGACTTGACTTGCGAGCAGGCGTGTCCTCCGTAGCTTTACGCGAAGGAGGACTGTGGCCCGCCAGTAAGCCGATTGAAGGCGACTTAGGTGAAGGAGTGTCGCCCGAAGCTCCGAAGGAGCGAAGGGGGACTGGCAAATCCATACTGTCGTTGGCGAGTACTGCGCGTTAAAACCCTGACCGAAGCTACCATTTCCTCTTATTTTCTGGTTTTAAATAAATTTCCCATTTAAAGTAGCCAAAGGAAAGATTAGGAGGAGTTCAAGTGGCGTTTCTCAAGTCGAAAGTTTTTGGTCTTTGGGCGGGACTTAACGCCATCTTTCCGACATTTGTAACGCTGATGTTTAGGGCAGTTGATTTAACCATGGGCACCCAAAGAGCTTTCGCGTTTCTTACAATTGGGATCATTTTGGCGGGCAATATTTATGCAATGGTTAAGCACCCAAAATACCGCAAACTTTTCGGCATTACGATTTTTCTGAACCTTTTTTCGCTAATTATGCTTTCTGATGTGAGTTTTTTTACATCAATACCCAAGTTGCCGTTTCTTTTTGAAAGCCTTTATCAAATGGCCACACAATAAAGCTTTTTAAACGGTAACAATAACCTGCTGGGTTAAAAGGTGGCTTCTGCAACGTATTTTCAACGCTGTTGCAACATTGCCGGTTACGGTAACCAATGCAGAACCAGGCCCAATAGTTCTAATCAACCTGTCGCCGCCCTTGATTTCTACATCAAAAGTCGATGGTGCACCGGATTGGGATTAAAAAAGATACATTAATTCTTGCCTGGTGCTTATCCTTGTTGGGCCCTATAACGCCAAATTGTGCCCAAATTTGAACCCAAGGTTCCCAAAAAAGAGGGGGTGCCAATACCCCAAACCGGCCCTTCTTATTAAAAACCGTTGTATTTCCATGTTTTATTAATTTTTTATCTTTGGTGGATTTGAAGATGGCTTGTCCAAGAGTTTTTCCGTAAAACTCGTTCATTGTTGCTTTCCTTTAATTTTTATAATCAGGAGGGCTAATAGTAAAAATTATGAAAACTGCCTGGAGTGGCGGATGTGGGCAGAAATTCAAATTTTTTCTCCAGAACTTAAAAGGTTAGATAAATTATAAATATAACCAAATAGGCACATTTTGTCAATTGATATATAAAGTGATTCTGCTTTAATGGGAAAAGATTTTCGCTGGTCGTTTCTTTTGCCGCGCGTTAAAATCCCCCCATGCCGAAGAAATTTAAATTCGAGCGCCTGAACCCGCAAACGAACATCCTGCCCTCGATCGCCCATGCGGTCGGCGAGACGCCGCTGGTCGACCTGTCGCGTTTGGTTGAGCATTTCCGCGTAGAGGGGCGGATTCTCGCCAAGTGCGAGCACCTCAACCCGGGCTTCTCGAAGAAAGACCGCCCGGCTCTGCAGATGCTGATCGAGGCCAGGGAAAATGGCGCCCTGAAGCCCGGCCAGACGGTGGTCGAGCGCACCTCCGGCAATACCGGAACCGGGCTGGCGATCGCCTGTGCGACGCTCGGCCATCCCTTCATTGCAGCCATCTCGAAGGGCAACTCGATCGAGCGGGTTCGGATGATGAAGGCATTGGGCGCCAAGGTCATCCGGGTCGACCAGGCCCCGGGATCAATTCCCGGGCAGGTCACCGGCGAGGACCAGAAGCTGGTGGTGGCCGAGGTGGAACGTCTGGTCAAGAAGCTCGGGGCATTCCGGGCCGACCAGTTCAATCTGCCGGCGATATTGAATGTGCACTTTGAGACCACCGGGCCCGAGATCATCAAACAAAGTGGCGGGGCGATTGACGCCTACGCTGATTTTATCGGCTCGGGCGGCTGGTTCGGCGGCCTCGGGGAATATCTGAAAGCTGAAATTCCCGGTTTCAAATGTTATGCAGTGGAACCGGAAGGGGCTGAAAGCCTGGCCGGGAAAGCGGTCACCAAACCGGGCCATGTGATCCAGGGCGGCGGCTATTGCCTGGCAGACCTGATGGCGATCAGGGATATGAAAATAGATGGCTATCTTTCGGTCAGCGATGGGCGCGCCCAAGAGTGCACGCGGGCGCTGGCCAGATACGAGGGGATATTTGCCGGCTTTTCATCGGGCGCCAATGTCGCTGGCGCACTCGATTTGCTGGCCGGTGATTGCAAGGGAAAAACCATCCTGGTGGTGATCTGCGATTCCGGCCTTAAATATCTCTCAACCGATCTTTGGGAATAGACCAAATTATTTCCTGAAATGCCATTTTAGTTTTTTCATTTTGCGGCCGGAAATGCTAAAACCGATTCACTGTGAAGCCTGAAATAGAAAAATTCCGCGGATACGAACTTTTTGCCCCGGCGATGATTTTGCCGGCGGTGGTCAATGTTGCTGATTTTGATCCCGAAAGGCGCCTTGAGAAGGGCCAGGTTCTGGATATTCCCGACCCCCACCACGTGGTCCGGGGCAGTATCGAGTGGCTTTCCTCCCAGGGGTTGCTGAAAAAAATCGACGGCTGCCTCCGGGCCAGTGAAAAAGGCAAAACCCTGTTTGGACTGGCCAGTGCGATCCGCGACTATACCTCGCAATATGAAAGTATTTTAGCCGCACTCGAGGTGCTGCTGGGGTGGCGCGACGGGCCGGTCCCGGCGCTGCCGAAGATTTTTGAAAATGGTTCGCGCTTTGCCATCGACGCCCTGATCCCCCCGGCGGTAACATTTTTACATGAATGCCCTTCCCGCGAAAACCCGAAGGTTTCGGTTGGCGCCCTGCTGCTGGCGGGGAAAACCCGTTTGCGGGAAATTCTGCCGGAGGCCCTTGGCTCCAGGGAAATCCGGATTTTTTTGAGCGCGCTCAGCAAAAGGGATCTGCTCCAGTTCCGGGACCACGACCGCCTGGGCCTGACCGATAAGGGCAAAAAGGTTATGGTGCTGGGCGGCTTTGCCGGGTTGATTACCTCTTATTACACCACCTATCCGCACCTGACCGAAATGGCCAAAGGCCAGCTGAGCTATGGGCTGAAGGGGGATGTCTTCCGTCATGCCGAGCTCAATGCCCGGGCCTCCAACGGAATTATCGAGATCAAGGTGGCGCCGAAAATTATCGAGTTGTTCCGGGAAGATCAGACCCTCAGCCAGACCCTGGCGGAGTGTGGCGGGATCGCCCTGGATTTTGGCGCCGGGGGCGGTGAAATGGTCCAGAAATTCCTGAAATGTGAAAATATCACCAAGGCCTATGGCATGGACATCAACCCGGCGACGGTCAAAGAGGCCCGCCGTCTGGCCGCCAGAAACGGTATTCCCGAAGAGCGGGCTGAGTTTCTGGAAGGCAGCATTGTCGACCGGGATTTTTTGGAGCATTTCAAATCAGGCCTGGGGCCTGGCGTCAAGCCGGTGTGCACCATCAACTTTATTCTCCACGACGTCGGGCCAAAGCTGGCGCGCCGCTTCCTGAAAAACTACCGGGAGGTTTTGGGGGATGCCCCGCTGGTGATTACCGAAAGCTTCCGGGTTCCCTTAAAGACCATGGAGGATCACCCCGACCAGCAGGCCTCGCTGTTCAAGTTCATGCACGATCTCTCCGGCCAGCACCTCTATTACAAGGGAGAATTTGAGGACATCCTGGCGAGCGAAGGCTTTGAGACTAAATCCCAGGTATCGCATTCCTCGATGCACTGGGCCAGAGAAGACAAGCGCTTCAAGACCATCGTCACCTATGTGGTTCAGGCCCGGGCGGACGCCCAAAAGGGCGCGTATGGCGACGCCTCTCTTTGCGCCTGATTTTTTCGCGCGCCGTTATTTCACCGGAAAAATCCTGCCTTTCACCCCTGATTTCTCTCTTTTTCCCCAATAACCCCTTGATTATCAATCGCCTACGCGATTTATTGATTTGCAGGACGTTTAATTAGATGCGGCTATCACGGGAGTACCTATGACGCAAAAAGGACAAACGGGGCCGCGGGCGATTGCCCTCATCGGCCCCTACCAGAGTGGCAAGACAGCATTATTGGACAGTATTCTTTGCACC
>JADFFP010000110.1 GCA_022568115.1 Pseudomonadota bacterium
GAAAGGCGTTTGCCTGTTTATGAATACATGACCTAATATTTTCCTGCTATAAGGCCCGCCATGGCAACAGATAAAAACACCGCGCTGTTTAAAAAAGAGCTGCCCTTCCCGGGAAAGGGAAAAGCGCCCGAGATTATCTGGTTGCATGGCTGGGGCCAGGATCATAGAAGTCTGCTGCGGTTGGCATCACTTTACAAAAACCAGGCCAGAAACACCCTTTACGATCTTCCCGGGTTTGGAAAATCAGCAAGGCTGGAACCCGGGGCGGGGACCGCGGACTATGCCGATGTCATCATCGGGGACTTGCGGAAGGCCGGACCCGGGCACAGAATAGTCGCCGGACACTCCTTCGGGTGCCGGGTCGCCTTGAGAATAGCCGACCAAGCGCCGGAGTTGGTGGCAGGCTTGGTTTTGATCTCGGCCGCTGGCCTGCGCCGTAAACGGGGACTTTTATGGACCCTCAAGAGCCTGGGCTTGAACCTGCTCGGTAAAATAGCGCATTTATCCGACCGGGTTTTCAATACCGCCCTGAAGGCTAAATACAGCGGGAGGTTCGGCAGCCATGATTACAAGGCCGCCGGGCTATTGCGCCCGACGCTGGTCGCAACCGTTACAGAAGATCTGTCAGAAATATCCACCCGGGTAGGGACGAATGTGCTTCTTTTATACGGGGATGAGGACACCGAAACTCCGCCTGAGCTGGGGATTCAATACCATAAACTTCTGGCCAACAGCCGCTTTAGGATTCTAAAGGGGTTTGGACACTTAAATATCTTGACCGCGGGCGCCCACCAGTGTCAGCATAGTATCAATCAATTTATCAGGGATCTGGGGGGGAAATGAATTCAGGGCTTTTCTTTTATGGCAGCGTCCTCGGATTCTTTCTTTTTGCTGCAATATTAAGCTTTGTCTATTACCGCGGCACGGCCCTGTTGCATTTTCTCCAGCAGGAAGAATACGACAATGACCGCTTTTTGCGCTGGCTGTTCCGCCGCCGGGGGTTTGATAAAAAAGCCACTTTGCTGATCCTGATTTCCTTTATTTTATGGTATTTTCTCAAGGAACAGAACCCGCCGCTTTAAAATTTTATCCTGCTCACTTTGTTCATTCCGGCCCTCATTATTGGCATCATGACAAGCCGGCCCACTAAAAAAGCAAAAAAACCGCTGGTCATGACTGCCCGTGCCCAGCGCATTTTATATACCTATTTAGTGTTGATCGGATTTTATTTCTCCGGCATTTTGCTAACCTTTGAAAAGGAAAATTTAACGGCATTGATGCTTTCGTTTGTGGTCTTTTTCCAATGGCCTCCATTTTTTCTGGTGGCGGCAACTTTTATCCTTATCCCGGTCGAAGAGATTATTGCCGCGCGTTATGTGAAACAGGCCCGGGAAAAAATGAAAGACCTGAACCCGGTGATTATTGCCGTTACCGGGTCTTATGGAAAAACCTCCATCAAGCATCTTCTTTCCCACATTCTCTCCAGTATGGCGCCCACCCTGGCAACGCCAGGCAGCGTCAACACGATCATGGGGGTTACCCGCATTATTCGCGAAAATCTGGAGAAAAAACACCGCTATTTTGTAGTTGAAATGGGCACTTACGGTCCTGGTTCCATAAAAAAGCTCTGCCAGCTTACACCGCCGCAGCTGGGTATTATTTCCGGTGTCGGCTTGGCGCATTTCGAGCGGTTCAAATCCTTAAGAACGGTGTTCAAATCCAAGTTCGAGATGGCCAATGACCTGAACACGAGAGATAAAAAAACCATTATTAATGGCTCGGAGATTCCGGATTATCTGTTAAAACCATACATGAAACAAAACCGGCATCTGGTGGTGTGCGGGTCCCCGAAGGAGCCAAACCCCGGGGCGGTAAATTTGGTAAAGTGCCGGCAGACCAAAGACGGCCTTGAGATTGAGTTGAAGGTTTCCAGCAATCGAGGCTCCAAAATAATGGCCCTAAAAGTCCCCCTTTACGGCGAACACCAGGGGACAAACGTGATGCTGGCGGTAGCGGCCGCCTTGAACATAGGGGTTCCAATGGAAGTGATTAAGGCATCCCTCAAAACCATGCCGCAAATCCGCCATCGCCTGGAAGTGACCCGCACCAAAGCAGGCCCATTAATCATTGATGACGCCTACAATTCCAACCCAACCGGGTTTGCCAGCGCACTTGAAACCCTAAACGTGTTAAAGAATCCTGACCGGCGGGCCATCCTGATCACCCCCGGGATGGTGGAATTGGGCAAAGAACACGACGCCCAGCACCACAGACTTGGCGAGGAAGCTGGAAAAATTGTCAATGTTGCACTGGTTGTCGGCCCGGCCAGGATAAAAAGCTTTATCGAAGGTTTTCTAAAAACCGCGCCCAAGAGCAGTGTATTGAAGACATTTGAAACCCAAAGGGAGGCCGAGGAATGGGTCAATGAAAACGCCCGCAAGAATGATGTTGTCCTGTTTGAAAACAACCTTCCTGATATTTACGAGGCCGAGATCAGGTTTTAACCCTTAATTACAGCGGGTTTGAAAGACCCCCTTTATAATCAAGCCCATGTGAATTCGCCCAGATTAGTGTTTCCCGAATATCTTCCCTGAAGATTTTAAGGACATTTTCTTTTTCTTTGATTTGTTTACTTTTGGAAAATATTATCCCTGGATCTTTGGAGTGCGAATTAAATGCCGGGCCATTTAAAATTTCTTTCTGATCTTTCTCTGAAAATTCCAAACCATAAAAGTCATTCAGTTTTTTTAGGGTTTTCCCTGGACTTTGCAGAAAAGTAGTGCTTTTGAGGGATTTTACTTTTAGGTCATTATCCAGAGCTATGGTTTGCTGAAAAAAACGCATTTGCAAACCCCAAACCAGGGCGGTCTTTTGCAATTCAGTTAAAGACCTGATTTGGTCAATTTCGACAGGTAAATTATCTGAAAAATCTTTAACCAGCCCTTCGAGAATTTGGCCAATTACACCAGCACGTTCTCTTCCCCCGCGCAAAACAGCTATCAAAAAACTTTCCAAATCATCATATAAAAGTAGCACCCTGTCGGTTTGGGGAAATGCAAGAATTTCCGGTAAAATATTATTGGTCCCGTTGGAGGGTTTAAAAAGTATTTTTTCACCTCTGTAAAAAGAACGGGATAGTAAATATAGCGTGATATCCCTTAAGTTTTTCCAGCTTGGGCCAGCCGGGTCAAAACTGGCCGACAAGCGTTTGAATGCAGAAAGACCTAAAAAAGCGTAAGGCTCTTTAAGTGAAAGGTTTATCCCAAGCATATCCAGGCACCGGGCAATCAGGGTTGAGCAGCAAAACGAAGTATGAAAAAGGTAGCACGCCTTAAGGGGGGGCTGTTTGGTCATTTCCCCCCTCAGGGTTTCAAGGACTGCCGCGCCCGGCAATTCTGTTTTTTTATGCCGGGTCTCGATTGCCCTGGTATCAAGGAAGGCCTTGTCCGATACTTCCTGGCGGGGCATGCGGATAAATTGAAACTGTCCCTGTCCCAAGTCGAGGCCAATCAGAAAATTGGCCGGGTTCGCCAAAAATGCCGCTATCTGTTCCGGGGCCGCCACGGTTATATACCTTTTTTATTGTTTCCTAAAAAAATCGCAGTCCAGACCCTACCGCCACTGTTATCCGGAAACAAGCCGAAGAGCCTACTTCTGACGTTTAGAGGAGCAATGTTTCTGTTTACTTGAATTTCAAAACTCCCTACTCTTTGCCTATGAATTTCGGATCATTTTTTTAGAAGAAACCCGGTATAACAATAAAATCCCATGAACACACAACAGGATCTGGCATGATAGAATTTATTTCCAGCTTGCACCCGTTTTTTGTCTATTTCACGATAGGTTTGCTGAGCACTTCGGCGATCCTTTATCTGGTGGGGTATATCCTGAAAAAGCAGGATGCGAAAAAGGCCGTCCAGAATATGGCCTTGTGGCTCTTGTGGGGGGGCGCAGGGGTAACGGTTCTGGCCATCGCCAGCGGTTTTTGGGCCTATTCAGCGCCCGACCTGGATAGCCCCGCAAACTTGGCGGTGAAGGGGCACCGCAACTGGGCGCTGGGAACGGCGATCCTGTTTTTCGCCCTGGCGGGATGGACCTGGTCATTTGTCCGCAAGGGCAAGATGATCCCGTTTTATTTCCCGGCGCTTTTGTTTGTCGGTGCGCTTTTAATCGGGATCACCGGCTGGAAGGGCGGTGATCTGGTATCCAGTTACGGAAACGGTAGCGAAGAGGCGGCTGCACTCCTGAACGCCGCGGCGCCCGATGAGGCGGTTGATGCTTTTTTTGCCGGGCTGATAGCGGGTGATGTGGAGGCCATCAGGGCGGTGACCGCGGCCGATGTTCTGATCCTGGAATCGGGCCGGGCCGGGCGTTCACTGGCCGAATACGAGAGCCATCACATGCCCTCTGACATGGCATTTCTGGCCGCTATGGAGCGCGAAATCCTCAGCCGTGAAGTAACGGTTTTAGGCAGGACCGCATTTGTCACCACCGAAAGCCGCTTATTTGGTGCCTTTCGCGAGACCGAATATAACCTCATGAGCGCCGAGACCATGGTGCTTGAATTTAACGGCGCGGACTGGAAGATCGTCCACATCCACTGGTCGTCCCGGTCGATCCGGGAATAAGAGCCGGTCAGCCGGGTTGCATCACTTTACTGATCAAACTGCCGAGAAGCCGGAATTCCTCGAACCGGGCGCTGGAAGACCGCCAGGCCAGGCCAATCTGCCGCCCGGTGGCAGTCCCCGTCAAGGGTACGGTTTTAACTCTTTTCCCCTTCAACACTCCGGCATTGATCGCCAGCGTCGGGATCAGGGTCAGCCCCAGGCCTTCTTCGACCATCAGCACCAGGGTTTCCAGGCTGGTGGCCCTGAACTCCTCGCGGCTGGAAAGATGATGAAACTTGCAAACGCTGAGCGCGTGGTCGCGCAGGCAATGGCCCTCTTCCATCAACAGCAGGTTTTCCTTCTCCAGGCTCGAGGCGGCGATTTGCCGCCGTGACGCCAGCGGGTGGCCAGCCGGACATAACAAGGCAAATTCGTCATTCCCGAGGATATCGACCTCAAGGCCGCGGGACGGGTAGGGAAACGCCAGCAGCCCGACATCCAGAAACCCCTGGGACAGCAGGCTTAGGGTTTCCTCGGTCTGGCCCTCACGCAAATAAACCTTCAGCGTTGGATAATTTTTCTTGAGGGCTTTCAATAGCCTGGGCAGAACATACGGCCCGATGGTCGGGATCGCGCCCAGGCGAATTTCTCCGGAAAGCGGCTCTCCGGCGCTTTTGACCAGAT
>JADFFP010000111.1 GCA_022568115.1 Pseudomonadota bacterium
ATCTCCAGGTTATGTTAGCATTGAAAAGCATTCTGTTCTGACCAGAAATAAGGGCCTATTCTCATGTGGTATTCGATCGTCGCAGATTTAATCGTCGTTCTTCACCTCAGCTTTGTCATTTTTGTGGTGGCTGGAGGCCTTTTAGTCCTGAAATGGCGCTGGATTCTTTATGCACACATCCCGGCTGCGGTTTGGGGTGTGCTTCTTGAATTCCAGGGTTGGGGATGCCCGCTCACGCCACTCGAGAAAAGCTTGAGGATCACGGCGGGCGAAGAAGGCTATTCTGGCGGCTTTATTGAGTACTACCTTGTGCCACTGATTTATCCCGGCGAAATTACCAGGGATATACAAATCTGGGTTGGGGTTTTTGTCATCATCATCAACATGGTAATATATGGCCTTGTGATCGCACGGCGAAAAAGATGATCATATAGACCCCTTTTTAGATGGCGGAGGGAGCAGTCCTCTACGAACTATTCTCTGTTGTGATTTCACTGTTTAATAGGGAAAATACAGGGAATTTATTTTTATTTTGCCCTGCCAAACTTTTATATCCAAGGAAATTGCTTCTTTTCGTGTTTTCTATTTCAAATCGGAACAGGGAATAACAGGGAATTCCTTTATGATTACCTGAATCCGCCAAGTCGAATAGGACCTTGGAGAAAAAGGGGCGGCTATGCTTTCTGGGAGTGAGTAAATCCAACCTCTAAAAAACAATACGGAATACAGAGCCGCCTTTTTTCCCATGCCGGTATGTGATTGCTCCGCCATGGCTCAGTACGATGTAACGCACCAGCGTCAGGCCAACCCCAGATCCTTCTTTCTTGGTGGTAAAGAACGGAACGAATATTTTATCAGCAATGTCCTTGTCAACCCCCGGACCATTATCTGCAATCTCTATCGCTACCCTCTGTTTGCTATCGAGAAATGCACGGATTTTAACCTCGGCCTTTTTTACCCCTTTCAGGGCATCGGCGGCGTTTCTCAACAAGTTTATCAGCGCCTGGTCGAGCATACTTTCATCCGCCACAAGGATCAGGCTTGATGGTTCAATCGAGAGAGTGAGCTTAATTTTTTTCTTGTCCCATTCCGGTTTCAGCAGCGATTCCAGCCGGGAAAGATAACCCGGGAGTTTGATTTTCTGCATCTTGGGCGGGGGCATACGGGTCAGCTGGCGGTAGCTCTGGACGAACCCGGTCAATCCCTCACTGCGCTTGACCAGGGTATCGAGGGCATCCCGGATATCTTTAAGCTCCGCTTTTTCCGCTTTGCCCAGTTTGTGGCTTTTATCGAAATCATCCACCAGATTTTTGGCCGTGCGGGCAAGTGAGGAAACCGGGGTAAGGGAATTCAGGATTTCATGGCTGGTAACGCGAAGTAAGTTTTGCCATGTGGCCAACTCGGTAGCGTCCAGTTGGCTCTGGACGTTTTGCAGGGAAATGAGTTTCAGGATTTTCCCGGCCAACGTAATCTGGGTCGCGCCCAGGATATACTGTTGCTCCACCCGATCAATCTGAATAGTCGTCAGCAAGGTTGTTCCGGGTTCAATTTGCGATACATCACGCATAAAACCGGCGCCGAATTCCTCCAGTTGAGTGAGGCTGGTAATATCGGCAACATTAAAGGTGCGCCTGGTGGCATTGTTCAGGACCTCAATGGATCCATTACCTTTTAGCACAAACAGGGGAAGCGGGATGTGTTCAACCAAGGCTTGGAAATAAAGGGCCCGGCGTTCGTTCTCAAGCCTTAGTTTCTTGACCTTTTCCACTGTCAGGTGCAGCACAAATTCCAGGTCGCGGAAAGTCTTCCCCAATTCCCCCATGGTAAATGTCTGCTGGTAATCTCCAAAGCGCAGACCGCTCAGGATATTTGTCAGGTCCCGGTTGGACTTGTTCACATAACGCACCAGGTTGACCATTAATATAATGGTTAAAGCAACAAGGCCCAGTATAAATATAAGGTCAATTTGTTCAGAGACGGCATAGGCAAGGCCTAAAAGAACGGCAAAAATCACCGTCAGCCTGAACCCAACCTGAAATGTAAATTTTTTATAACCCATACTTTTCTATACGCCGGTAAAGCGAAGTCCTGGTTAATCCCAACTCTTTCGCAGCTTTGGATATATTCCCCTGGTGTGTCACCAGCGTTTTTTCAATTACGGACTTTTCAACTTCATCCAGGGTTTTACCCTCGCTTTCCAGGGACTTCATGTGTTGCTGGTGCATTTCAGGATCCAGAGCCGCAAAGTCGCCGGCCTTCAACTCTTTGCTATCCGACAAAATGACCGCTCGTTCGATGCTGTGGCGAAGCTCCCGGATATTCCCCGGCCAAGAATAACCTGTCATTGCTTTTAAGGCGCCGCTGGTTAGCCCATGAGTGGGGCGATTATATTTTCTGGCGTACTGTGCCAAAAAGGCATCCGCAAGAAGTGGAATGTCTTCTATTCGCTCTCTCAAAGGGGGCAGGTGAATTTCCACCGTGTTAAGCCGGTATAAAAGATCGGGCCGGAATACGGTGTTGTCCTTCATTTTCTCAGGACTGACATTGGTGGCGCTAATCAGGCGGACATCGATTGGCACGACGCGTGTGCTGCCCACCGGTACGACCGAGCGGCTTTCCAGGGCGGCGAGAAGCTTGGGTTGAAGATTTAAGGGCAGGTTGCCGATCTCATCGAGGAACAGGGTCCCTCCCTCTGCCGCTTGAAAGCGTCCAACCCGATCTTCCCTGGCATCGGTAAAAGCTCCTTTTTTGTGTCCAAACAACTCACTCTCGAATAATGTTTCTGGAATCGCTACAAGATCCACGGATACAAAAACCTCCTCTTTCCTGTTGGAGAACGCATGGATTTCCCGGGCGATCAATTCCTTGCCGGTCCCGTTTTCACCAAGGATCAAAATATTGGCATCGGTAGGGGCGGCCTTGCGGACAATTTTCATAACATTTTGCAGGGCTTCCGAGTCACCGATCATCGGGTGATGCAGACGCTGGATTTCCTCCGAGAGGACACGGTTTTGCACTTTTAGTTTGCTGGCCTGGTCCTGGGCATTTCTCAGCCGCACAGCCGCTTTCATGGTGGTGACCAGCTTTTCGTTGTTCCAGGGTTTTTCAATAAAATCGGCGGCGCCCATTTTCATCGCCTCGACCGCCGCATCAACCGAGGAAAAGGCAGTAAACAGTATTACAACGGATGAGGGGTCACTTTCCAGGATACGGCCAAGCCACTGCAGTCCTTCCCGGCCAGTGTTGTCCCCGGGCCGAAAATTCATATCAAGCAAAATGGCATGGAACATTTCCTTTTCCATCAGCTGTGGGATGAACTTCGGTTTATTGGTGGTGACGACCCGATCAAAATGCTTCTTCAAGAGCAGCCGGCAGGCCGTCAGAATGTCTTCATCGTCGTCGATGATTAGGACGCTGGTTTTATCTTTGGTCATATTTTTTGCCTGGTTTTAGTGTCCGTATTCGTACACTATTTATACGCGGGCGTACACCCAGCCCTTTTATAAAATTGTAAAATTTCTCTAACTAATTGAAAAATAAACGAAATTTTCTTTAAAAAAGTTGGCACGGTTCTTGCTTATATTTTAGGTGAGTGGATAAATATTTGAATTAGAGGCTCAATCGAAATGGACCGGCAAATAGAGAAAAGAAATATTTTTACCAAGGCCATGGATACCTTGAATAAGGGTTTGTCCGTACTTGAAGCACAGATAAGCAAACTTTTTGGCCGGAAGTTGGAGAAGCCGGCCGGGGAGGGAATACACCTGTCTGGAATGGACCGGGTGGTGGAAAAAACCCCGTGGCAGCAATACCGGAAATTTATTATATACGGCGGCGGAGCGGTGACACTGTTATTGATGATCCTGATTTTCATGCCCGAAGGCGGGCGTGCCCTGAAGGTGCAAAATGATCGTATCGTAATCTCTGAAGTGATCGAGGGTGAGTTTGATGACTATATCCCGGTCCGCGCCCAAGTGGCGCCCCTGAAGACCGTTTACCTGGATGCCATCGACGGCGGGACAACGACCACCATTCCTGCTACTGCGCCGGTTACTGAGGAGGGGGAATCTGACGGCGACGGCGAGTCCCCGGGCGATGCCGCCGTGCCAAAATCCGATCCGTCGAAGAGGAAGTTCAAGCAAGCACGGAAGTGGTGGAGCGAAAGGTCCGAGAAGTTGAACAGGCCTTCGCCGCGAAGGACCGAGAGAGGATGGAAGGGGAACTGGCCGCACTTCGTAAGGCCGTCAAGATGCTGGAAACGAACGTGGCTGAAGCGGTGGACGATGCGGCTTCTCGTCGAGTCGAATCACTTCGCGACATCCAGTACACTCCACCAGAGATCTATTTGGAGACCGTCAGACCAGATGAGTTAGCTCTGCTGAAAATCATGGTCGAATCCGGACAGCACTTGACCCATGAACAGGCGGAGGCAATTCCCGTCAAACCGCGGGCGCTCATGCGTGAGGGCCTTCTGAAGCCGGTCTTGACACCGGAAAATGAGGAGCGTGTCTATTGGCTCACTCAATTAGCACGAGAAGTAGTTGGCTCCCTAGATAGCGCGCGCTCCGCGGCGAATACTTCGCCGAGTGTCTCTGGCGGAGGATTATCTTAAGCCATTATTGGCCGCCCATGATTATCCTGTGAGAAGTCGCGACGAGTCAGACGATGAGGAACGTCGCCGATCTGAAGATCGCCCAGAGGAGCCGGAAACTACCACAGATAACTAGGCGGTTTTAGGTAGGGGCGGGCTATCTGGGCGCACAGCGTTTAGTCCGCAGCAATCCAGAATCAGCCGTGCTACCGTTACACAATCCCGCAAAGCCACGCCGATTGTATCAGACAGGATGAAGCTCTCGCAAAAGCTCGCCGCTGCTCGCGACGAACGGCTCGCGCCGAATTCGCGGGCGGCCTAGCGAAATAGCTTGGGCCTCGCGCCTAAGGGTAAGCCCATTGCTCCTCTATTAACCATACCTTAACCTTCGTCTCTTTTCTGTAAACCGCCCTGTTTACTCACGCCTGACAGAATGGAGCTAACAGCCAGATGGCAACATCTAGGGAGGGATGGCTCATAGAAATCGCCGGCCGCTTCATTCAGATCCTGGCCATCATATTGATGGTCGCAATCTTCATCCGGATCATCCTCCTCTGGGTGGGCATGGACACGCGCAACTCAGTAGTGATCTTTATGCACGAAATCACTGAGCCTATCCTGGTGCCCATCCGGCGATTCATACCCCCTATGGCCATGCTGGACCTCAGCCCTTTGATGGCGATTATCCTTCTCCTCAT
>JADFFP010000112.1 GCA_022568115.1 Pseudomonadota bacterium
TTCTCGTCAACTCGCCGAGAGTCTTCAGCTCAGCGAACTGGGCCTCGTCGTTGGCGTCGGCGTTTGAGCCCGGGCGGAGGCCGTCGCCGAGCGAGAAGCTGACGTCATAGGCTTTCATGATTTCGCAAATGTCCTCGAAATTCTCATAGAGGAAGTTTTCCTTATGATGCGCCAGGCACCACTTGGCCAGAATCGAGCCGCCGCGGCTGACGATCCCGGTGACCCGCTTGGCGGTCATCGGCACAAAGTGCAACCTGACCCCGGCGTGGATGGTGAAGTAATCGACCCCCTGTTCGGCCTGCTCGATCAAAGTGTCGCGGAACACCTCGTAGGTCAGGTCTTCGGCGACGCCATTAACCTTTTCCAGCGCCTGGTAGATGGGCACCGTGCCGATCGGCACCGGGGCATTTCTGATGATCCACTCGCGGATGTTATGGATGTTGCGTCCGGTCGAGAGGTCCATGACGGTATCGCCCCCCCAGCGGATTGCCCAGACCATTTTATCGACCTCATCGGCGACCGAGGAGGTGACCGCGCTGTTGCCGATATTGGCGTTGATCTTGACCAGGAAATTGCGGCCGATAATCACCGGCTCCAGTTCCGGGTGGTTGATGTTGGCGGGGATAATGGCGCGCCCCCTCGCCACTTCATCGCGGACAAATTCAGGGGTAATGAAATCGGGAATAGAAGCGCCGAAATCCTCACCGCCGGTTTTCTTCAGGTTGTCACGCTTTTGGTTTTCGCGGATCGCGATAAATTCCATTTCCGGGGTGATCATGCCGCGCTTCGCGTATTCCATCTGGGTGACGTTTTTGCCTTTCCTGGCGCGGCGCGGTTTTGGCAAATTCGGGAATTCGGCGACCAGCCGGGCCGCCGGGGTAAATCCGTTGTCGGCCGCCTTGATGGCGCGGCCGCCATAAACTTCGGTGTCGCCGCGCTCTTCAATCCATCCCGTGCGGATCGGCCTCAAGCCTTTATCGATGTCGATCACCGCCCCGGGGTCGGTATAAGGACCGGAGGTATCGTAAAGGGTGAGCGGCGGTTCCTGGGCCGCCTCATTCAGCACAATCTCCTTCATCGGCACGCGGATGCCGGGGCGCGAGCCTTCGACATAAATTTTGCGCGAACCCTCGATGGGCCCGGTGGTGACGTTAATCTTCGGGAATTTTTCCGGCCGGTTCATGATATTTCCCCTGTAATTTCAATATCTTGGATCATTCCAGGGGAGGGGATTTTTGGCTCTGTTCCATCCCTCCGCCGGCATGACCCGGATCAGGTTCTTTGGGTTGCTGTGCCTCAACAGCTCTCAGTCCTAAATTGGACACCCCATGGATGGTTTTATGGTGGGCCTTTATCGAGGTTTCGTCAAGACCCACGATTGACGCTTTATTTTATACGTCCCATAATGCATAAGATGGCCGAATTCCTTGAG
Source organism: Pseudomonadota bacterium (assembly GCA_022568115.1). Lineage (GTDB taxonomy): Bacteria > Pseudomonadota > Alphaproteobacteria > Sphingomonadales > SMXR01 > SMXR01. The sequence continues at coordinate 1,433 of JADFFP010000112.1, forward strand.
AGCCCTCTTGGCGGAATTGGTAGACGCAAGGGACTTAAAATCCCTCGGCCAGAAATGGCCGTCCCGGTTCGAGTCCGGGAGAGGGCACCACCCTGCTTCGCCAAGGCTACGCAGGGCAAGGCCCTAAGGAGCCTTGAATTGCGAAGCGGAGTGTCACGCCATAGCTCCTGAAGGAGCGACGGCGGACTGTGGCAGGCCACCCGGAAACGCAAATCGGGCGGAGGAGTGTCACGCCATAGCTCCTGAAGGAGCGAAGGCGGACTGTGGCAGGCCACCAGATTTGAATTCTGTTGCTTCATTTGTGAACGTTCGTTTGCAATATTTCCGCATTTGACAAAGAACCTGTTCTGATGCGCCGCGCGTATTCCCAAATCCTAATAATAATGCTACGTTTCCTTGCGTTTTCATGGGGGGAATCATGGGTCGTACAAACACGAAATTGAAAACTATTGCTATTGTGCTCTTTGCTGGGGCCACATTGATGTCTGCGGTGGATCCCACCGGGACACCGGGATGCGAATACCAAGCAATCGATATTGAAGCCTACGGTCTGGAGGCGTTTAAATCTCCACCTACTATCCGCTCATCGAATGGGGAGTTGAATATCGTACTTGATGTCAGGTATGGGACGTATGAGATCGCAGGGTGCCTGGTCCACGTCCGCAGCTACAATGGCCAGCCGGTCGGCCCGACGCTGCGCCTGAAGCCGGGCGATACATTGAACATGACGATCCGAAACCTGCTGCCGCCCGATCCCGACCCGATGCCAGAGGACAGCAACACTCCCCACCATTTCAATACCACCAACCTGCATACCCATGGCCTGAATGTCGACCCAGACGGAATCAGTGATAACGTCCTCAGGAAAATGGCCCCCGGCGCGGACTATCAGGTGCGTGTCGAAATTCCCGAAGACCATGCGCCCGGGACATTCTGGTATCACCCCCACCTTCACGGCTCGACCGCCATGCAGGTGTCAAGCGGTATGGGCGGGGCGCTGATCATAGAAGGGGGCCTGGATGAAGTTCCTGAAATTGCCGCCGCCAGGGAACAAACCTTTATGTTTCAACAGATCCCTTACGACGACAATGGTGAAATTGAGGATTTTGAGGGGTTAATGGGTGGGAAAAACTGGATCGGAAAACTAAAACGGCACGCCACCATCAATGGTCAACTGGTTCCGGTTATTACTATGCGACCCGGCGAAGTGCGCCGCTGGCGCTTTATCCATGGCGGCGCAAAAGTGGCACTGATGATCCAGCTGGAAGGGCACAAGCTTTATGAGATTGCGACCGACGGGATTGCGCTTGGGAAATGCGATGCCTGGGAAACGGTGGTGCTCCAGTCCGGTTACCGCAGTGATGTTCTGGTCAAGGCCAACCCCCTGGAGCCTGGACAAGAAAGCGCGGAATACTGGTTGCGTAATGAAGATTATATTGAAAAAGGTGTTTCGAAGCCAGGCGAAGATTCAAGAGAATATCTCGCTAAAATCGTTGTAACAGGTCCGCCCCTGGATATGGCCTTGCCTTGCGGTCAGGGCCAGCTTGCCGGTCTGGTACCGTTTGCTCCAATTACCGACGATGAGATTGAGGGCACCCAAGAGGTGGTCTTTAACCTTGTTAAAACGGGTGAAGACCAATTCAAGTTCATGGTTAATGGAAAAGCCTTTGGTGAGGGAGGGGTAAGGAAATTAAAGCTGGGTAGCGCGGATGAGTGGACCGTCTCGACCGATATTGAATCCCTGGCCGTCCGTCACCCCTTTCATATTCACGTAAACCCGTTCCAGATGACCCGGCTTGATCCCGATGGCAACCCCGAGATTGTCTGGAAGGATACGCTGATTATTGAAGCGGGAACGCCCCAGACACTTCGCATGCGCTACGTTCGATATACGGGCCGGTTTGTCCTGCATTGCCATTTTCTGGATCACGAAGACCTGGGCATGATGCAGATCGTGGAAATTTTGGAATAAACCCGCTGTCTGCTCTTGGCTAAGTTCTTGAATTTCTTATTGTCCATCGTTGTGATGTGTTTTGGCCTATAGTCCGCATCCCGCTTAAAATCCTTGCGCCAGAAATTATGGTTTGGGATTAAATATTTCTTGTGCTTTGGCGAAATCTGCTTTGGTGTCAATTTCGGCCCATTTTAATCCGGAAATATCCAAAGCATAAAAAGCAACCTCTTTTTCGATCAATCGCTCATAAGCACTTTCGTAATACTCTTGATGATTTTTTTCATCGGCCATCATTATTTCCAGCTCTGCAAACAAAAGCTTTGCTGTTTGAGCGCTGATTTTCTCAACTCCGATAGATTCACCAGCAGCCTGTTTGGGGTCAACCGTCTTGCTGGCTTTCACGACCCTGTTTTTGCCCCGGGTTATGACTTTAATTTCTTCGCCATCAAGATTGGTATTTTTATCGATGCATAAACAAGTCTGATGGCCGCATTCAATAAGTTTTTTTAGTATTTTCTTATCAAACACCACGTCCGCATCAAATTTTACAAAAGCTGAGTCTCCGGCAAAGTCCTTTGCGAGCATCAGAGAAAACCCGGTATTGGTTTCCGCATAGCGGTCATTGATAACAAAATGAGCGGTTAAATCCGGGAATTTTGTGGGCACATACTCTTTTATCTGGTCTTGCAAATGGCCAATTACAAAGACGATTTCACTGATTCCACAATCCTGAATACCAGAGATCATCATTTCAAGAATGGTCTGGCCGCCAATTTTCAATAAACATTTAGGGCAGTTATCCGTTAAAGGCTTCATTCGGGAACCAACACCAGCAGCCAAAATAATCGCCTTCATCTTGTTTTACTCTTTTCCATTTCTACCAACAGAACTGTTCTTTAATCATTTTTGCAACGATTTTTGCGCTTATATTTGTATTGTTAATTTTTAAATGATTCTTCTCTTTAAAGTCATTGTCGTTTGAATTTAAAATATGGCGCCTGTCGGTTTCCAACAACTCTTTTTCGGAGGCTTTAAAATCTTTCTTTGAAGGTTTATATTTTAATCTGCGTGGCGACTTATTCCGGATCAGCCTTTCTTCCACGCTAGCTTCAAGTTCTACGTAATAAATTGTCGCATTTTCTTTTTCAAAAATGTCAACAATACTGTCGATAAAATTGCAATCGAGCTCTGAATCAAATTCCCAGACAAAAGTAAATATCAATCCATCCAAATCACTTTTAGCAACTTCCTGGAACATCTCCAGCCGGAATGAATTTACAAGTTTCTTAAAACTTTGAGATTTCATATCAAAGAAAGGGAGCACCATTTCTATGGTCATATGATTATGAAATAACTTTAATTCGGTTATTTTTTCCAGCTCTTGTCCAACCGTCATTTTGCCGACAGCCAAGGGGCCAAATATTATCACAAATTTCATTTTTCAATTTTGATTTTTTGATTGCGATCAATATCCCGCCCTCTTTGCCAGCCGCGGGTCAGGCCGTAAAACAGCTGACTGAGGGCAAACACCCAGAGCATCGGTATCAGCTCATCAAGAACCAGGGCCAGAGAGAGCATGAAGATGAAAACACCTTCATTAAACAAAATAATTTTCCGCTGTTCAGCCATCAGCCACCGCAGATTTGCGGCAAAGCCAAATCCAGGCCCGGCTGTTTCCGCCGCATTTGCACCAGCTTCTGCCTGGGCTATCTTTTCCAGGTAGCTGTTATCTCCAGACATTTCAGTATAGATGGTGACGTATTTCACATATCCGCGCAGCGAGTAGAAGGCAATGCCGGTAAAAGCTAAAAAAACCGGTAGAATGGTGTGAGATTGTGCATAAGCGGCATAACCCACTGATCCAAACCAGAGGATGACCTG
>JADFFP010000113.1 GCA_022568115.1 Pseudomonadota bacterium
GTCTCAGACGGACAAATCCGTTGGTCTGAAACCGGGTGCTTTCAAGAGGCTGTTAATGGCTCTTTTTGGCCGCCCGCTTGAGGTGGCGCCAGGCCCGCTTGGATTGTGAATATTTGCTCACAAAATGCCGGGCGCTGTAACTTTCGTTCAGGGCTGTCGTAATCATCGGGGTCTTCCTTTTCTTGCTCTTTAAGTGATAGTACGCTCAAGTCACTGAAAACCTTCGCTTTTTTACCGATTTGTTGCCGTTTTTTGAAAATTCAGGGTCATTTCCAGGGGCCCTGTCCTTTCACGCTTCATATAAGACTTTGTAATTATATTACAAGAGTGAATAATATTATTTCAGAGATTCTTTCAGGCGGGGCATCAGCTCGACAAAATTACAGGGCCGGTAACGGCTATCCAGCTGGTGCTTTAAAATCCCGTTCCAGCCGTCGCGGCAGGCCCCGGGTGATCCCGGCAGGGCGAACAGGTAGGTGCCGTTGGCCACCCCGCCGGTGGCCCGCGACTGGATCGTAGAGGTGCCGATCAGGTCGTAGGAGAGCATCCGGAACAGCTCGCCGAACCCTTCAATCTCTTTCTCATAAACTGATTTAAAGGCCTCAGGCGTAACGTCGCGGCCGGTCACCCCGGTGCCGCCGGTGGCAATCACCACATCGATTTCGGGATCGGCAATCCAGATTTTCAGGCGCGCGATGATTTTTTCCAGATCGTCGGAGACGATCACCCGGCCCTTTAAAGTATGGCCGGCTTCTTTAATACATTTCTCTAACACATTGCCGGACTTATCGTTTTCCGCCTTGCGGGTGTCGGAAACGGTCAGAATCGCAATATTTACGGCCAAAAAGGGCCGTTTTGGGTCAATTTTGGGCACTTTCGGTCCCTTCCGGGGCGGGTTGGGCCAGGGCGGCGACAGCGGGCTCTTTTTGGGTCAGATAAAATTCCTTATCAAGCGCTTCATAGACCGGCCAGGCGCCCGCGGCGGCGGCATCCAGACTCGGGGTCGGCTGTCCGAACCGCATCCGGTAAATCCACATATTGGCGATAACTTTTTCAATAAAATTTCTGGTCTCGCGGTAGGGGATGGTCTCGATAAAAAGAAGCGGATCGTCATTATAGTCAATGCGGTTTTCCCAGCGCCCGAGGTTGCCGGGGCCGCCGTTGTAGGCGGTGGCGAACTTCAACAGGTTGCCGTCGGTGACCCGGTCCTCAAAAAGCTTCAGCATATAGGTCTGGCTGATCCCCATGTTGACCTCGGGGATAAGCAATTTATATTTGCCGGACCAGCGCAAGCTGCGGTCGCCGGAAATAAAGCTGGCGGTCGAAGGCATCAGCTGCATCAGGCCGTAAGCGCCGGCGCCGCTGTGGGCCCGGGGCAGGAAGTGGGATTCCTGACGCATAAAGCCGAGCATCAGCGCCCGGTCGATTATGTAACCGCCTTCAGGCTGCCACAACGGCACCGGGAAAAACGGGCTGTCGGGCAGGGCGGTGGTTTGGGAAACCTCCTTGGCGATCAGGATCTGGCTGGCGGGCAGGTCAAGCTTCGCCGCCAGGGCGATAATATCTTCCGGCCGGTGGTGCTGTTTGCGGGTCCAGATCAGCCGCAATTCCTGGTCGGCCAGGGAATATTCTCCGATCCCGGCAAGCGCGATCGCGCGCCTGACCCCCTCCAGGCTGGCCAGGGTTTGATAATCCCGGTCGGTGAGCGGCACCGGATCCCAAACGAACTCCGGCTCCATCCCCAATTGCCGCATGGCGATCAGGCCATAAAAAGTATCCTTGTGGCGGGCGGCGATTTTCAGGAAATGGGCGACCTGGTCGGGCTGGCGGCATTTGATGTAAGAGCGCGCGGTCCAGAACGCCCCGGCCGAAAGGATCCAGGGATCATCGGTGGCCCCTTGCGCGAGCCGTGAAAAATGGGCGATCGCCCCGCCGCAGATGCCGGAACGCCAGGCCGCCAGGCCGGCGATCCAGTTGGCCTGGGTCAGCGGCTGGGAGGATATTTCCACCGCCAGCGAGGCCAGGGCATAGGCTTTTTCATCGTCGCCGTTAAAGAAGTAATTTTCGGCCAGGGTGGTCAGGTTTTTGACAAACTCGGCCTCGCTGAAAATCTCCCGCGCCTCGAAAGCCCACAGCCTTTTTTCCGCCCGGCCCGGGCGGTTGCGCCAGATTTCCCTGGAAAAACGGCTGTCAAATCTGGCCAGCGCCGATTTATCCGATTTGCTTCTGGTTACCTTGGGCTTGGCTTTCGGCGCGGCGGGCTGGCCGTTGGAGTAGCCATTATTGTCTATTGCCGGGAGCGGGGCCTTGGGGGTCCGGGCGCTTCCCTGGCGTTTTCTGGCCAGGCGGTAAATCCGGTTGGCCCCGGGATGGCCGGCGTAATTGGACATCCAGCGGGACAGTTCGGAAAACGAAGAGCGGTATTTGGTCGGGTGCATATAGCGCTGGAACTTGACATGGCCGATCAGAAGGGAATCGGACACCCTGGCGATTAGCCGGTCCGCCGCCGGCCAGTCGCCGGCTTCCTGCAATTCAAATATCCGCCGGTAAAGATCGCGGTCTTGTTCACTCAGGATTTGCAGGGACGGCGAAGCCTCAATCGCTGCTTGAGAATGGCCTTGCCCGGGGGTGAAAACCAGCAGCCCGGCGATGAAAGCAAGGGCGGTTAACAGACAACTGGAAAAGGGCAAAAACCTTGTGATCACTTCTAAGGCCCTCGTTGGTTGGGGGGGTCCGTCCCTGCATATCATTTCAAGGGCCATAAGTCAGCCATCGAGTTGGGGAAAATGAGAATTTATTACAAGCTACGAAAAAAATTATCGCCGAAAAGTTTTGCAAAAATAAAAGGCAGGCCGAAGCCCGCCTTTAAATTTTTTGGAATCAATCCTTGTTAACGGATTGACCGCGTTTTCTGAAATGCTAGCCCAGAACTTGCCATTTAGCGTTCTTTTTGTCAAGGTGCATAGATGCACGCATTGATTTAAAAGGAGCAGGTTATGCACTACCGTCTTGGTCTTGATTTAGGAACAAATTCAATTGGCTGGACAATTTTAGAACGCAGTTCAAAAAAAAAGGGGCTGGAGGCATGGTCTCTGCTGGACATGGGCGTTCGCATTTTTCCCGACAGCCGGGAGTTTTCACAGGAGCCTTTAAAAGGCGGCCGGGTTGGCGACAGCCTGGCGGCGGCCCGGCGCATGGCCCGGGGAATGCGCCGCAACCGGGACCGGGGCAAAAACCGCATGGCCTATATGATGGCCCGTCTGGTTGAGATGGGCCTGATGCCACAGGATAGCGGTGAGCGCAAAGCGCTGGAGAATCTGAATCCCTACCAATTACGGGCGGAAGGCATGGAACGTCCCTTGACCCCGCATGAGCTGGGGCGGGCCCTGTTTCACCTGGGGCTCCGGCGCGGTTTTAAATCCAACCGCAAAGAATTTACAAAAGAAAAAAAAGAAGGTGGAAAACGTGCGGAGCATATCAAGGGCTTAAAGCAAGCCTTGGGTAATAAGACACTGGGACAATTTTTATGGGACCGTCTGCAGGCTGGAAAGCCGATTCGTTTCCGCGACAACATGGAATGGTTCCCGGACCGGGCCATGTACGCGGAAGAATTTGACGCCCTGCGCGATTGTCAGGCGCCTCATCACAGCCTGTCCGAGGATGATTGGTTAAGTCTTCGCAATGACAGTATTTTGTTTCAACATCCCTTAAGACCCGTGCCGAAGAGTGAGCGAAGAAGATGCGCCTTCAAGCCGAAAGAAATATGCGCCCATAGGGATACGCCGATCGCCCAATGGTTCCGAATTTATAGTGAGCTGGGGAACTTGCGCTGGATTGACCGGGAACAAACGGATCATCGCCTTAACCCTGAACAGCGCCAGGCCATTCTGGACAAGCTGCTTTCCAAAAAAACCGGCATCACCTGGAATGCCATTCGCAAATTAAAGGGGGCGGATGGCCAGCTGTTATTTTCCCGTGACTGTCGTTTCAATCTGGAAGATGATCGGCGTGAAAAACTGGACGCCCACAAGGTTGCTATCTGGATGACAAATGAACCGGAGCTTGCTCCGCTGTGGGGGGATATGGACCCCGCAACGCTGGATGATGTTTTTATAGACCTGCATGCCGCCCAGGAAGATGAACAGCTGATTGCCGGCCTGGTTGGCAAGTACGGCTTGACCCCGGAACAGGCCAAAGCCTTCGCGGCCCTGCCGTTAGGCAGCAAAACCCAAAATCTGTCACGGCAGGTTATGGAAGAACTGGTGCCCATCCTGCGGGATCAGGGGATTGAATATTACGATGCTGTCAAGCAATTGACCGATGGCGACGGCAACCCCTTGCATCACAGCATTATAGTAAACTCTGAAAGAATGGAGAAATTGCCATATTATGGACAGGTATTGTATCAAAGCATGGTGCGGTATGATTCCAGAAAGGATGCCAAAACAGATCCTGAAGGCCACTTTGGCAAGATAGGCAACCCAACCGTTCATGTCGCCCTGAACCAGCTGCGCAGGGTTGTCAATGCCCTGATCGGCCGGTTTGGTTGCGCGCCTTCGGAAATTCATGTGGAATTATCACGGGATTTGAAACTGGGTGCCAAACAACGCAGTGAAATCAACCGGGAAATTGCCAAAAATACGCGCCGGAATGATAAACTGCGCGAAGAATGGGAACGCCTGTCAGGGGGCCGTGCCGCCACCGCCCGTGATTTAAAAAAACTGAAACTTTGGGAAGAATTAGGGAAAGATGAACTGGCCCGGCGCTGTGTTTTTACCGGCAAAGTCATCGCCGCCCATCACCTGATCAATGGCGAGGTGGAAATCGAACATCTACTGCCTCGTCATAGCACCCAGGATGACACCATGGCCAATTTGACCCTGGCTTTCAAAGGGGCCAACCGGGCCAAAGGCAAAAACTCGCCATACGAGGCCTTCGCAGATGGCCGTCACCGGGATTTTAACTGGCAGGAAATTCTGGACCGGGTATCGCGGCTTTCTAAAGCCAAACGCTGGCGTTTTGGTGAGGATGCCATGGATAAGTGGCTGGATGATAATACCTTCATCGCCCGCCAATTGACCGACAACCAGTATATAGCACGGGCAGCACAAGGTTATTTAAGAGCATTGACCCCTAAGGTTGTACCCGTCCCCGGCAGGTTGACGGCCATGGTGCGCGGAAAATGGCATCTGAGTTTGAGCGGGGATGGGAAAAAAGACCGGAAAGACCACCGCCACCACGCCATCGA
>JADFFP010000114.1 GCA_022568115.1 Pseudomonadota bacterium
CATGGTGTTGAGCGCCATGAACGGACAGTTGTTGCAGCTGCACTGGCCGTCGGCTCCGGGTGCGCCGATGAAGGTTTTTTTGGCGCCGCCAGTTCCATCTGGTGAATGATGTGCGGCTCGGTGGCGATGATGATGGTGTTTGCCGGGTGCTCGCGGGCTAATTTCAGGATCGAGGAGGTCGAGCCGACGTGATCGGCATGGTCGAGGATCGCCGGCGGGCATTCCGGGTGGGCGGCGACCGGCGCATCGGGGTATTCGGCCTTCAGCTTGATCAGCTCCTTCTCCGAAAACTGTTCGTGGACAATGCAGGTGCCTTCCCACAGCAGCATCTCGCGCCCGGGCTTGCGGGCCAGCCAGGCGCCCAGATACTTGTCCGGCGCGAACAGGATCGGCTTATCTTCAGGGATCTGGTTGATGATGGTCATGGCGTTGGTCGAGGTACAGATAATATCGGACAGCGCCTTGACCGCCGCCGAGCAGTTGACGTAGGTGATCGCTACGTGATCGGGATGGGCTTTCCGGAACGCTTCGAATTTATCGGCCGGGCATGAATCCTCAAGGCTGCAGCCGGCGCGCATATCTGGCAGCACCACGGTTTTACCGGGCGAGAGTATCTTGGCGGTCTCGGCCATAAAGCGCACCCCGCAAAAGGCGATGACATCAGCGTCGGTGGCCGCCGCGGTTCTGGAAAGGTCGAGGCTGTCGCCGACAAAATCGGCGATGTCCTGGATTTCCGGGTCCTGGTAATAATGGGCCAGGATGACGGCGTTGCGCATCTTGGCCAGCCGTTTAATCTCCGCCGCCAGGTCGAGGGCCGGGTCAATCCCGCCGACCCTTTTGTCAAGCGGGGCGTCGCGGGGGATATATGCCTGGGCGGTCATGTCAGTTCACCTCAAAACCTTTGCTTTGTAATATAGTCTTGAAGTCCTCCGATTTCAAAAAATCAAGGAATTTTTTTGTCTTACCCGAATTAGATTGTTTCACCGCAACCGCCCAGTAGACGATCGGGGTGTGGGAGTCTTGGGGGATTTCATTGAAGACCATGATGTTTTCCGAAGCCAAAGCGTCCGTTAGATAAATGACACCTTCAGCGGGGGCTTGAGTCTCTATCAAAAAAACTGCTTGTCTGGAATTTTTAGCGGGGATCAGTCTATTTTGGTGACTTTCCCACATTCCCATATTGATTAAGGCTTCTTTCGCATATTGGCCAAGAGGAACATAATCGGGATCACCGGTAATAAAAACTGAAGCTTGCCCCCAATCACCCTGCACTGAGACTATTCCTTTTTCCCCGGATTCGTTTTTAAATTTTTCGATAGTCTTTCTTATTTCTTCAATCTGCTCGCTTGAAAAGGTGCGCACCCAAACCAGCCGATTCCGGGCAATTTCAACCGGCTCTGCTTCATAATGTCCACCCTCAGCCAGGTAATTGAGCCACACCGCGTCGGCAGCGATAAACACATCGGCCGGGGCGCCCCGGGCGATCTGGCGGGCCAGCGTCGAGGAGGCGGCTTCGACGATCACAATATCGAGGCCGGTTTTTCCCTCGATGAATTCTTCCTGCTCATGCAGCACCCAGGCAAAGCGCGAGGCGGCGAAAACGGTGAGCTGGTTTTCCCGCTCCTTATCCCCCAGGCCATCCATGAGAAAAACCGCCAAAAGGACCAAAAGTCCTGAAAAAGTAATGGCAAGAATTTTGAAATTTTTCATGTGCCGTTGTTACAGGAAAAAGTTCCGTTCGTCTCAAACTTTGGCAATTAGAGGTCATTTTTCATCTCCCCCTTAATTCCCTGGCTTGCCTTGACCGGGCTCGGCTGTGCGGCTCGCCTCCCTTTATCAAATGAGGGCGGAAAAGCGCGGAAAATTCCTGTTCTATCCCGGCCTTTCACCCCGGTCTTTAATCAACCCGGCCCCACATGGTGCGGGTCAGCCTGATCTTGGGCTTCAGGCGTTCTCCCCCGCCGGCCAGCAGGAAGATGACCGCAGCGGCAATAAACGGGGCCTGGGCCAGGGAAATTCCCAGCGCCGGGCCGATCGCCGTTACCGGGGCCAGATTGACCCAAAGATGCCAGCCGATGGCGGCTAGCGCCAGTGCCCCTGAAACCCTTGGGGCCAGGCCAAGAAAGATCATTATTCCTGCCGCCAGGGTCAGGTACGGGTGGGTTGAATAGGTTGGCAGACCAAAAACCAGGTCGCTGGCGGCCGCCCCCAGGAACAGGAAAGAAAGCCCCAGCCTGATCTGGACGCCAACCGTGTCCCATTTCAGGTTTTTCGGGATCAGCCCGGGAAGGTGAAATTTGTGGTCGATGCTGTTGCTGCCGGGTCCGATATTGGCCAGCACGGCAAAAAGCATGATCAGGGCCAGGCTGTTGGCGCCGGCGACCGGTCCGCCCAGCGCCTGGAAATCGCTCGCGTAAAAAATCCAGGGCAGGGCCTCGTAAAGACCCGTCAGCCAGGGAACCAAATACAAAAAGGCTAACAAGGCGCCATAAAACCTGACCCAAAACCCGGCGAAAATAAAGATTGCCGCTGTCAGGCTAAGACCCAGAGAGGCCCTGAGAAGATTGACCGGGGTAATATAGTCCCCCAGAACATAGGAGCTGAAAACATCTTTCAGAATTCCCTTGATGCCAAGGGCGCCCAGCACGGCGTCAGCCGAATGATCCCCCGCCTGGTAGACGCCGATCAAACCCCAGCCGACGCCGAGCAGGGCGAGCCCCAGCCCGGCGCGCATAATCTGGGCAATCTGATCAATCTGTTCAGCCGACAGCCGGACCGTTTTCGCCATGGTTTGTCCCTCGATTCAGCACAGCAATATTGGCGCATTATGTATATGAAGTAAATGGCCCGGGGATGGGTCTTGTTTTATCTTGCCCGGGGTTGAATGAGGCGGTTGCCAAAAAGGGAATTCTGGCCACAGTTGGGGCTGTCAAGATTATTGCAGGTTCCCTTTAGGTTGAAGGCCAGATACATCTGACCCAAATTAAAGCCGCCAATCCGCGTCGGAATATCGTTCAGCTCCCAGTCAAAGGTATAGGTAATCTGGCTGGCGCTGGCGCGCGCCAATTTTTTACCAAGTTTTTTTCCGGCATACTCCCGCAGGTGCCGCAGGATCGCCTCGGCGCCGCCAAACAGATCGGAATGCCACTCGTAGACCAGCGGAACCTCAAGGCCTTTTTTGCGTGAGATATTTATGGTGTTTGAGGCATTGATAAACTGGCGGCCATTTTGCTCCAACAGGGCGTACACGTTTTCCCCGGTAAAGGCCTGGTTCATCAGGAATGGCCCTCCTTTGGCGCCGTAAAACAACCCATATAGCACCATGGGGTCCGGCCAGCCGCTGGAAATAATTTCCTCGATGTCGCGGATTGAAAGAAACTGCCATTCACCCCAAACCTTCTTGGTGGTCCATTCAGAGGCTTTGGTATTTGTTCCGTAATAGAGGTCCTTCAAATTATTTTCCTCGATCGGCGTGTGGAAAAAAATTGTGTGAAGAACCAGGGCGTTTCTCAAATTCAGCCAATAGGCCAATTGTGCATCCCGGTTCAGTTTTGAAACCTCGACCTCCCACATTTTCTGGACGTAAATTTCCAGTACAAAAAGAATCTGCTCAAACTCCTGCTTGATCAATTTGTAGGGGACGTAGTTGATGTCCATGCCTTTTTTCAACCTGGGTTCGCGCAGGGTGCGGCTGTTTGAAGTTTGAGTATCAGCGATTTCCAGGATGGTCTGGCGTTCCAGCACCACGGTCCCAAGAATAAGCGCCCAGTCACTGTGATCAACGCTTTGGACGGCGGCCACATCCTCCTCGGCCAAGGCCGGGAGGGACAGGGCAAAAAAGCAGCAGAACAGGACCAGGACTTTTTTCACGGGCAAACCTCTCAAATAACCGCCCGCTGAAAATAGCAAATAATGTCCAATAACACAATCAATGACTTAAAGACCGGCAATGACATAAAGACCGGAACAGGGATCTGACTCTTGAGGTCGTGAGGTTTCGGAGGCAAGTTTTCATTTTTATTAAAAATTGTTCTTTTTCAATATTTGTAGTAACTTTTTTTGTGAGTATTTCGTGGGGGAATATTCCTTATTATTTTATTGATGTAAGCTTGTTTCAGGCGGGTGCTTGGTTGTGAATTTTTTTATTTATTTGTTTAACATAGACGGCAACAATATAGAGGAGAGACAATATGTCGGCTTTACTATCACACGTATCTGAAAACAAAGTGCAAAGCGTTTTTGTCAAAGAGCGTTCTATCGCCTCGTCCAGACAAGAGATCCGGGCACAGTTGTTCGCCCTGGTCGACCCTGAGACGGTGTTGACAATTCCCCGTAAGGAGCTGCTTGATCAGGTTTCTTTCGTGGTCGGGGAGCTGGCGCGGAAAAATTCGATTGAGATGCACAACGGGGAAATAGCCGCGTTTGTAGAAGTTCTGGCCGATGATCTGGTCAGCGCCTGTTCGGGAAAATATTCCCTGCAGCAAAAATTGATTTAAGCGCGCCCAAGATTTAAGGATTTACTGTCCGCCTCTCGCTGGGGCGTGACTTCCGCTTCGCAATTCAAGGCTCCTTAGGGTCTGCGGCAGTCCCCCTTCGCTCCTAAAGGAGCTTCGGGCGACACTCCTTCGCCCAAGATGCGTTTTCGGGTGGCCAGCCACCCGAAGCCCGCAGGGCGAAGGGTGGTCGGGGAGAGAGGATTCGAACCTCCGGCCCCTGCCTCCCGAAGGCAGTGCTCTACCAGGCTGAGCTACCCCCCGACTTGGAAGCATCTCACGGCGCGCTTTATACCGCCGAAGTTCCGGCCCTGCAAGGGGGTGAATTGGAAAAAATCAATAAGCCCTGTTGACGCAAAAATCGACAATCCCGAGCAGGGCGGATTTGGCCTCGGAGCCGGGGAAGAGCGCCAGCGCGTCGCGCGCTTTTGCGCCGAAGTGGCGGGCGCGGTCAACGGTTTCGCTTAAGGTGTTGTGTTTGTTAAGACAGGCCATCGCCCGGACCAGGTCCTGATCTTTGGGATGCTCCCCCTCCATCACCCGTTTCCAAAAGGTGCGCTCGGCCTTGCCGCCGCGATTGTAGGCCAGGATAATCGGCAGGGTGATCTTGCCTTCCCGGAAATCGTCACCGACGGTCTTGCCGAAAACCGCCTCCTTGGCCGAATAATCCAGCGCGTCATCGATCAGCTGAAAGGCGATGCCGAGGTTCTTGCCAAAGGAACGCAACGCCCGCTCCTCTTTCGCCGGCCGC
>JADFFP010000115.1 GCA_022568115.1 Pseudomonadota bacterium
TTTCCAAGCATTTCGGCAGGAACCACCCCGTGTTTGCGCCCGCCAATATGACGATCCGGCGGGCTTCCTTTTCCTCGTGGCCGAAGACCGTCATGGAGCGTTTGACATGGGCCTGTTCGGCAGCGAAATATATGCTGTCGCCGACGCACATGTGGTCCTCGGCCTTGGGGATAAACATCTGGTGGTTTCTGACGATCGCCATGACGGTGATATGGAGATCGGGAAACAGTTCGGAAAGCTGGGTCATCGGGGTATTAACCACCGGGCAGTTCTCCTCCAGCCTGAGCCCAACCACCCGAACCTTGTTTTCGGCGAATGGAACCAGCTCGAAAACCCCCGGCACCTCCAGCCGGCGGTAGATCGCCCGGGCGATTTCCTGCTCCGGGGAAATGATATGATCGATCGGCATTTTCTTGACCCCGAACAGATCGGCCCAGGTGGGTTTCAGGTACGAACGGTTCCTGATGCGGGCGATTTTGATCGGCACCTGAAACAGCGTCTCGGCGACCTGGCAGGCGACCATGTTAACCTCGTCGGAATTGGTCACCGCGATCAGCATATCGGCGTCCTGGGCGTTGGCTTGATCCAGCAGATCCGGGTCGGAGGCATAGCCAACCAGGGCCTGGACGTCGAGCTGTTCACGGATTTTCTGGACCAGTTCCGCTGACCAGTCGATGACCGTAATGTCGTTGTTTTGTTTGGCCAGATACTGGGCAATGCTATAGCCAACCTGGCCGGCGCCGCAAATGATCACTTTCATGAGAAATTATCCCGACCTTGTCTTGACTTCTATTTGGGCGCCATCGCCTTTTTTATCAACCCATACCTTAACCTGGACCCGGCTGTAAACCGACAGCCCGAGCAACTTCAGCTTGCGGTGCAGGGCTGAGCGTTCCATGCCGATAAATTCGGCGGTGCGCGACACATTGCCACTAAAGCGGGACAAATGAAAGCGAATGTAATCCCGCTCAAACACCTGGCGGGCGTCTTTCAGGGAATTGAACATCATCTGGATGTCCGTTTCGGATGTGCCTGTCCCCGGGGCCTTGCCCTTGATTTCGCCGGGAATAATGTCCGCGGTGATGGCCTCACAGTCCTCTTGGCCAGTACCATGGCTGAGGATCAAAAGACGTTCGATCAGGTTTTTCAGTTCACGGATATTTCCCGGCCAATCATAGGCCTGGAGGGTCGCCAAGGCATCCACGCTGACGGCTTTTTTCGGGTAGCCGGTGGCGGCCGAGGCAGAAATCAGGAATTTTTCCACCAGCACCGGAATATCCTCGCGGTGTTCGGACAGCGGCAAAACGTCTATCGAGACCACATTCAGCCGGTGATACAGGTCTTCCCGGAAGGTTCCGTTGCGGATCGCCTTTTTGAGGTCCTCGCCGGCCGTGCTGATGACCCGGACATCGACCTGGACTTCCTTGGTGCCGCCGACCCGGTAAAAGCACTGGTCGGTCAGGACGCGCAGGATTTTGGCCTGGGTCGGCATCGGCATTTCATCAATTTTATCCAGCAAAAAGGTTCCGCCATGGGCGCGCTCGAACAGGCCGGTTTTGACGACTTTTCCGTTTTGCTCAACCCCGAACAGTTCCTGCTCCATGTTGTCGGGACGGATACTGGCGGCATTGATGATCAGGAAAACGCCGCCGGCGCGCTCGGAGTTCTGGTGAATCAGGCGGGCGACAACTTCCTTGCCAGCCCCGGTCGGACCGTTGATCAGGACCCGGCTGTTGGTCGGGGCGATCTTGTTGATCATCTGGCGCAAATGGGCCACCACCGGCGAGGTTCCGGCAAGGTCCTGGACGAAGCCGGCTTTTTGGCGCAGGTCTTCATTTTCGCGGCGCAGGCGTTCGGTCTCGGTGGCCCGGTACACCAGATGCAGCAGTTTGCCGGTCTGGAACGGCTTTTCGATATAATCGTAGGCGCCGAGTTTGATAGAGGCGACTGCGGTTTCAATATTTCCGTGGCCGCTGATCATGATGATCGGCAGGTTTTTATGCCGGTTCTTGAGGATTTTCAGCACCTCCAGCCCGTCCCGCTTGCTGTTTTGAAGCCAGATGTCCTGGATCACCAGGGACGGCAACCGCTTTTCCACCTCGAACAACGCCGTTTCACTGTCGTGGGCGGTCCGGGCTTCAAAACCCTCATCCTCCAGAATTCCGGAAATCAGTTCACGGATGTCCCGTTCATCATCAACGATCAAAATATCAAGCGCCATAGCTTCCCACCTTGCTTTTCCTGTTCAGGGCGATAATTTCAGCAGACCCCGGCTGTTTTTCTTCAGGTAAATGTTTGGCCTTTTTACTGAGCGCCTTCAGGTCAAAATTCAATGTGATCCGGGCGCCCTTCTTATCTTTAAGGTTTTCCAGGCGGATCGAGCCGTAATGATCTTCCATGATCTTCCGGACAATCGCCAGGCCCAGCCCGGTGCCTTTGGAGCGGGTCGTGACATAGGGCTCCAGAAGCCGCTCGATCATATCTTCAGGAAGACCGGGGCCGGTGTCGGTGACAATAACTTCCAGGGTATCTCTCCCGGTTTTCAGCTCAATTTGGACTTTTCCGGCCTGTTTGGCTTTGTTCCGGGGTTGATCGAGGATCGATTCGACCGCATTTTTCAGCAGGTTGGTCATCGCCTGGGCGATCTGGCGGCCGTCACAGTACAGCCGGAGCGGTCTCGCCGGGGATTTGAATTTAAAGCCGATCGCCGGAGCGCTGACCTCCTGCAAGAAAACCGCCTGGCGGATAATGCTGGTCAGATTTTCTTCCCTGAAGATTGGTTTGGGCAAACGCGCAAAGGAGGAAAATTCATCGACCATGCGCCTCAGATCCCCAACCTGGCGGATAATGGTATCGGTGCACTGGTCAAAGACCTCCTTATCCTTCACCAGCTGGTTGCCGTATTTGCGTTTCAGGCGCTCGGCCGACAGCTGGATCGGGGTCAGCGGGTTCTTGATCTCGTGCGCGATACGGCGGGCGACATCGGCCCAGGCGGCGGTTCTCTGGTCCGCAAGCTGGTCGGTAATATCATCAAACGTGATAACGTACCCGGCCTTGCCGCTTTCGGCCGCGATGCGCACCAAAAGGGTGCGGCCTTTACCGCCCCGGGTGGTTGATACCTGGCCCTGGACGGTTTCTCCACTGCTCCCCATAACCCGCGTCAGAAGCGGTTTCAGTTCGGGAATGACATTCAACATTCTTTTCCCCTCCAGCTGCTCGCGGGTCATCCCCAGAAAGTCGCATGCGGAACGGTTGGGCAGGGTAATGTTGCATCTTTTATCAAGTCCGATAACACCGGCCGAAACCCCGGCCAGAACCGCTTCTGAAAAACGCCGCCGCTTATCCAGCTGGCGGTTGGTCTTTTTCAGATCTTTTTGCTGGGTTTCCAGCTGCCGGGTCATTTTGTTAAAGGCCCGGCTCAAGACCCCGATTTCATCACTGGAGGCGTTGGCGGGAAGCCGGGTCTTGAAATCCCCCTTGCCTACTTTTTCGGCCGCGCCGGCCAGCTTCCTGATCGGGTCGGTGAGCTGTCCGGACAACAGGAAGCCGATCCACACCGCGCCCATCAGCAGTAACAATGCGATAATGAAAAAGGTCGCTTCAAAGCCAAACTGGATGCCCGAACGCTCGGCCTCCAGTCTTTCATATTCGGCCAGGGAATCCCGGGCCGCCTGAAGGTGGCCAAGGACAGTCGGATCGACAAACCGGCTGACGAAAAGATAGGTGTCCATGAAAAAATTCAGCTTGACGATCGCCCGCACCCGGTCGTCGGAAGTGCTGCTGACGATCACCACTTCACCCTCATTGGCGCGGTCCAGCCAGCTTTTTTCAAACCCTTCCGCCGGAATGCCGATATTAAAGCGCGACATGGCAATGACATTACCGTCACCGTCAAACACAAAGGCTTCCGACAAGGCCCGCTTGGTCATCTGGTCCTCGACCAGGATTTGCAGCAATCTGGTGTCCTGCATGATCACCCCGCCCTTACGGTTGATGTCGTTGGCCATCGCCAGCAGGTCGCCCTGGATGGTTCTGCGGTGTTCGGTAATATAGCCCTCCGCCACCTGGAGAGAATTGTTGAGCGTCGACCTGACCCGGTCTGAAAACCAGCTTTCCATCCCCCGTTCAAATATCAGCCCGGAAAAAATCGCCAGAACCACCACCGGAATTACCGCCATCAGACCTGAAAAGGTAATAATTTTACCCTGCAGTTTGCCGCCTCCGGCCTTGAAAAGGGCAAATATGCGGTGGCCCACCAGAGCAACGAAAATCAGCAAAACCCCGACGCTGACCTGAACCAGAATTTTGAAAGTATTGCTTTCAAGATCCATGAATCCGGCACTTTGATAAAACTCATAGGCCGTGGCGGTTCCCAGAACCAGGGATATAATGGCGAAAAATATTTCCAGTTTAGTGCGCAGCCGGATCCGCCGCGCCCATTGCAGGAAGCGCGCCCATTTCCTTTGCAGAGCGGACTTCCTCAAATTCAAAAACTGGCTTTGTGTTTCCGTCATTGCTAAATAGCCAGGGGCTCCCGTTTATTGTCCCAAAGGCGGCTTTTTATGGAGGTCTCAGCCGGCTGATGTAAATATGCAACAAACGTTGCATATAGGCCACAACGCACCCCTCAAGGCAAGGAAAATCTACGATTTCAGGTCTTTGGCGTCGATATCAAGGTTTTTCAGCTTTTTCCGGAGGGTATTGCGGTTCATACCCAAAAGCCGGGCGGCCTTGATCTGGTTGCCCTTGGTGGCGTTGAGGGTGAGAGCGATAAGTGGGCGCTCCACTTCTTTCAGGATGCGGTCATAGAGGCCTTCGGGAGGCAGGCTTTGCTCATGGGCCTTGAAGTATTTCTCAAGATTCCGGTAAATCGCCGAGGACAGGTTTTGTCCCCGTCCCATCCCGGTTTCAGTGGTCAGCGGATTTGCCAGGACCGTTGCGATGTTTGTGCGGGTAATCAGTGATCTTTTGCCCAGCGCCTTGAGGCGGGCGACGATATTCTTCATTTCCCGGATGTTGCCTGGCCAGCCGTACCTAACCAGCGCCTCAATGGCTTTTTCGCTAATGTCCGGTGGACGCTGTGGGGCATATTGCTGACGCAATAAATGTTTGATGATAACCGGAATATCCCCCTTGCGGTGCTGCAGGTTGGGGATCGAGATGGTCTGGACATTCAGCAGCCAGTAAAGATCGCGGGAGAA
>JADFFP010000116.1 GCA_022568115.1 Pseudomonadota bacterium
TACAATAGGGGGCAAGGGGTTCCTCAAAATTTTAAAGAAGCAGTAAAATGGTATACGTTAGCTGCTAAACAAGGAGACGCAGTGGCTCAAAACAATCTAGGTGCCGTATATCGTGATGGCGAAGGAGTTCTTCAGGATTACAAGGAGGCGGTAAAATGGTTTAGCCTCTCCGCAGAGCAAGGATTTTCGGAGGCGCAGCAAAGTTTGGGCCACATGTATTTTAACGGGAACGGAGTTCCGCAGGATTTTGTTCGAGCCCACATGTGGTCAAATCTTGCAGCCGCAAATGGCCATAAAGAAGCTACTGAAAACAGAGAAATTCTTGCTGAACAAATGACCCTTGACCAAATCGCCGAAGCGCAAAAGCTGGCAAGGGAGTGGATGGAGAAGCATCAAGACGACGGCAAATAATTATTATTTTTTCACCCCCTCACCCCACCCCTCTCCCACAGAGGGGAGAGGGACAAAGAAATTTAACAATGCGTGCAGGTGATTCTTTTTTGGACTCAAAAAGTCTGGATGCACGCCTGTGCGGACACAAAATAGGTAAAATATTTTATTTGGGTCGTCCCAAATCTTAAAAAAAACTGATAATAGACCCTCCTTTCCCCACGTTTCTTCTGATTTAGCCCGATTTTGAAAACTTGCGGGGAGTGATTAGTCTTAGCGACTACGTTCTCTCCATGTTATATTTGGTGTATGAAAACAAAAAAACAGAAGCGCGCTTTCTTTAAAGAAATCCTAGACCGTTTGGGGCCAGGATTATGGTTGCATGTTGAGCATTTCATTTTGGTCGCTGTATTTGGCAGTGAGGCAACAGTTAAAGCCGCTAAAAAGTTTGCCTATGATAACGAGTGCGCCTTTCGATATGAACCGGGGCAACATTACGGCGATGGTTTTGGCGTTTTCGGACGGGCCTATTCAAAGAAGATCGACGACGTTCCATAAAGGCACAAACAGTTCCTTTTTGTTACCCCCGCGAAGGCGGGGGTCTGGCCAGATGCCCGCACACAGGCGGGCATGACAGGTTGTTTTTTAAGTTTCAAAGTCATACCTGCGAAAGCAGGTATCCATATTATCCAAACCTTGTGGATTCCCGCTTTCGCGGGAATGACAATTGGGAGCGACTAAATATGTATGGCGCGGTTATCGACCGCGAGAGCGGCTTCCTTGACCGCCTCGGTATGGGTCGGGTGGGCGTGGCAGGTGAGCGCGATATCCTCGGCGCTGGCGCCAAATTCCATGGCCAGCGCCGCCTCGGCGATCATGTTGCCGGCATCGACCCCGATCATGTGCACTCCAAGCACCCGGTCGGTCCTGGCGTCAGCGAGGATTTTGACGAAACCGTCGGTGGCCCGGTTGGTCTTGGCCCGGGAATTGGCGGCAAACGGGAACTTGCCGACGTTGTAGTCGACCCCCTCCGCTTTCAGCTGCTGTTCGGTTTTGCCGACGTACGCCACTTCCGGCATGGTGTAAACCACCGCCGGGATAACCTCAAAGTTGACATAACCGGTATGGCCGGCGATAAATTCCGCCGCCGCCATGCCTTCGTCCTCGGCCTTGTGGGCCAGCATCGGGCCTTCGATGACATCGCCGATGGCGTAAATGCCCTTGACATTGCTTTCAAACCGGCCATCGACCTTGATGCGCCCCTTCTCATCCATCGCAACGCCAACTTTTTCCAGCCCCAGTCCTTGGGTGAAGGGAATGCGGCCGGTGGAGAGAAGAACCACATCACAGGCGATCACCTCCCCCGCGCCGCCGTTGGCCGGTTCGGTAAGAACCTCGGCCCCGGTTTTGGTTTTCCTGACCCCGGTCACTTTGGTTCCGGTCTTGATTTTCATGCCCTGTTTCTTGAGTATTCTGGCGAAGGTCTTGCTCACTTCCTGGTCCATGGCCGGAGTGATGCTGTCCATAAATTCCACCACCGTCACTTCGGCTCCAAGACGCCGCCACACCGATCCCAGCTCCAGCCCGATATAACCGCCGCCGATTACCACCAGGTGATTGGGAACTTTCGGCAGAGCGAGCGCTTCGGTGGAGGTAATCACGGTCTTGCCGTCGACCTCGACGCCCTTTAAGGGGGCTACTCCCGAGCCGGTGGCGATCAGGATGTTTTTGGTTTTTAACATTTCCTTTTGCTTGCCGCCGGTCACCTCAACGGTCCCGGCATCGAGTATTTTTCCGGTCCCCTCAAAGCGCGTAATGTTGTTTTTCCTGAACAGGAAATCGACCCCGCCGGTCAGCTCGGCCACCGCCTGGTCCTTTTCCGCCAGCATCGCTTTCAGATCGAGGCTGAGGCCCTTGAAAGTAATCCCGAAAGTTTTGAAGTGGTTTTTTGCCTCGTGATATTTTTCCGAGGCGTGCAGCAAGGCCTTTGACGGGATGCAGCCGACATTCAGGCAGGTGCCGCCGAGCGTTTTGCGTTTTTCCACACAGGCCACTTTCAAGCCCAGCTGGGCGGCGCGGATCGCCGCCACATAGCCGCCCGGGCCGCCGCCGATTATCACCACGTCAAAGTGATTTTCGCTCATTTCAAATCCTTTATCTTTAATTACAGATCCAGAAGAAGTTTGTCGGTATCTTCCAGAAGTTCCTTGATGCGCACCAGGAAGATGACCGCCTCGCGCCCGTCAATAATCCGGTGATCGTAAGAGAGCGCCAGGTACATCATCGGCCGGATGACCACCTCGCCATTGACCGCCACCGGGCGCTGCTCAATCTTGTGCATGCCGAGGATGGCGGACTGCGGCGGGTTGAGGATCGGGGTCGAGAGAAGCGAGCCGAAAACCCCGCCGTTCGAGATCGTAAAGGTGCCGCCCTGCAACTCTTCCAACGCCAGCTTGCCGTCCCGGGCGCGGGTCCCAAGGTCGAAGATTTTCCTTTCAATATCGGCAAAGCTCATCAGGTCCGCATCGCGCAGCACCGGCACCACCAACCCACCCGCCGTGCTGATCGCGACGCCAATGTCGTAATGGTTTTTATAGATGATTTCAGCGCCATCGATTTCCCCATTAACCGCCGGAATTTCTTTCAGGGCATGGACACATGCTTTTGTGAAAAAGGACATAAAGCCCAGTTTTACCCGGTGTTTTTTAAAAAACAGCTCCTGGTTGCGGGACCTGGCGTTGATTACCGCGGACATGTCGACCTCGTTAAACGTGGTCAGGATCGCGGCGGTGTTCTGGGCTTCCTTCAGGCGTTCGGCGATGCGCTGGCGCATCCGGGTCATCCGGACCCGTTCTTCGCGCAGCTTGGCAGGAGCGGGAGCTGAAACAGGTTTCCCGGAAATGGCTTTCAGGACATCTTCCTTGCCGATCCGCCCGCCCTTGGCGGTGCCGGCGACCTCGGAGATATCGACATCATGTTCCTTGACAAGTTTCCGGGCCGAGGGGGTGAGAATTTTCTCTTTTTTCTCTTTTTCCGGGGCTTTGGCCGGGGCTTTTGGCATGGCGGCGGGTTTGGGCTCACCCGGTTCAATCTCGGCGATAGCGGCGCCAATCTTAACCGTATCGCCTTCCCTGGCCAGGATGCTTTTAAGCGTTCCGGCCACCGGAGCGCTCACCTCCATCGCCACCTTGTCGGTCTCCAACTCGGCAATCGGCTCATCGAGAGCGACAAAATCCCCTTCGCGCTTGAACCATTTGCCAATTGTCGCCTCGGTGATGGATTCGCCCAAATTCGGGATTTTTACTGTTTCCGTCATTGCTTAAATCTCCAACCCCGGTCTTAAAGGCTAAAAGCTTCGTCTACAAGCGCGGCCTGTTCTTTTTGATGAACCGAGGCCAACCCGGTCGCAGCCGCGGCGCTTTGCTTGCGGCCGGCGTAGAGGGCCCGGGCCGGGCCCTTTCCGTCCAGATCCTTCAAGACCCCTTCAATGCGCGGTTCGGCAAAAGACCAGGCGCCCATATTTTTCGGTTCTTCCTGGCACCACAGCAGTTTTTCCATCCCCGGATAGCGGCCAAGTTCTTTTGCCAGATAAACATCCGGGAAGGGATAAAGCTGTTCCAGCCTGATAATCGCCGTATCCTTTGTCTGGTTGGCCTCGCGCGCCTCCAAAAGGTCGTAATAGACCTTGCCGGAACAAACAATCACCCGCCGGATATTCTTTTCCGCCGCGCTGGTTCCACCATCGCTGATAACATGAAGAAATCCGGTGCCTGGCCCCATGTCCTTAAAGGCAGAGACCGCCAGCTTGTTTCTCAGCAGGGATTTCGGAGTCATGACAATCAGCGGCTTTCTGAATTTCCGGTGCATCTGGCGGCGCAAAAGGTGAAAATAGTTGGCCGGGGTCGAGCAATAAGCCACCTGCATGTTGTTTTCCGCGCACATTTGCAAATAACGCTCCAGCCTTGCGGAAGAGTGTTCCGGCCCCTGGCCCTCATAACCGTGGGGCAACAGCATCACCAGCCCGGAAGAGCGCAGCCATTTGGCCTCGGCAGAGGAAATAAACTGGTCAACCACCACCTGGGCGACATTGGCGAAATCACCAAACTGGGCCTCCCACAGCACCAGCGTCATGGGCTCGGCCTGGGAATAGCCGTATTCAAACCCCAAAACACCGGTTTCCGACAAAGGGCTGTCGATCACCTCAAAGACTTTTTCGGTCTTGAGCGAGGCCAGCGGGTTATAGCCTTCTTCGGTAACCTGATTGACAAATTCCGCGTGGCGCTGGCTGAAGGTGCCGCGAATACTGTCCTGCCCGGCCAGCCGGACCCCGAATCCATCCAGCAGCAGCGAGCCGAAGGCCAGCGCCTCCGCCGTTGTCCAGTCGATGTTTGTGCCAGCCTCGAGGGTTTTTTGCTTGGCCGCCAGAACCCTGGCCAGGGTTTTATGGATGGACAAATTCTTTGGCACCGTGGTCAGGGCCCTGCCGATTTTTTTCAGGGTATCTTCCGCAACGCCGGTTTTGACAAACCCCCGTTTTTCGCCCGGCGGCGCCAGAAACCCTTCCCACCGGGCCTCAAGCCGGTCCGCCCTTTCCGGCTTGTAACTTGCGGCCGCCTTCAGGTTTTTCTCCAGAATATTTGTAAATTCCCCTTTGATCTCCTGATACCCCTCCCTGGTTATCAGGCCTTTGCCCTTGAGGCGTTCCAGGTAAATCCCGGGCGTGCTGGCATGATCCTTGATGCGGGCGTACATCTTTGGCTGGGTAAAGCTTGGTTCGTCGCTTTCGTTATGGCCA
>JADFFP010000117.1 GCA_022568115.1 Pseudomonadota bacterium
CAGATGAGCTGGCGGTTTGCCGGACACCCGGCGATGCGCGAGGCGATGGAAGGCGTCCCGGTGGTGGATATTCCCAGCCGCTATTTGAGCTGCCCGGCGTGGTTCGCGGTCGAGGGGGCGGCTCTCATTCGCCATAAAATAGAGGAGGCGATCAATGAAACCGCTCCTTAAGCCACAGATCGCCTATGGCGCCCTGGTGGGTCTGCTGGCGCTGGTCTCGCTGCTCTCCCTGAAGGCAGGGCCGGCGCCGCTCTCTTTCGCCGACGTGCTGGCCGGGCTGTTTGGCTCGGAAGATCATATCCTGGAGACCATCGTCCGCCAGCTTCGGCTGCCGCAATTGCTGCTCGGGTTGCTGGTCGGGGCGACCCTGGGGATTTCCGGGGCGGCGCTGCAGGCGCTGTTCAAGAACCCGCTGGCCGAGCCCGGGGTGATCGGGGTCTCCTCGTCGGCGGCGCTGGGGGCGGTGGTGGTGCTTTATTTCGGCTATGCCGGGGTTGGCGATATCACCCTCCCGCTGGCCGCGATCGGCATGGCGCTTCTGGCCATGAGCTTGCTGATCGTGGTGGTGCTGTGGGATGTCAGCGTGTTGACCTTGATTCTGGCCGGGGTCGCGCTGAACAGCTTCGCCGCCTCGCTGACCGCGCTGGCGCTCAATCTTTCGCCCAATCCGTTCGCCTTTAACGACATCATGTTCTGGCTGATGGGGTCATTATCGAACCGCAGCATGGATGATTTGATGCTGATTTTGCCGTTCATCGTGGCCGGCTGGCTGGTGCTGGCCTTAACCGCCCGGCCGCTCAAGGCGACGGTCCTCAGCGACGAGGCCGCCCATTCGCTTGGGATCAACCTGAAGGCGATCAAAATAATGGTGATCATGGGGGTGGCGTTAAGCGTCGGGGCATCGATAGCGGTCACCGGCGTGATCGGTTTTGTCGGCCTGGTGGCGCCCCACATGGTGCGCCCGCTGTTCGGCCATGATCCGGCCAGGATTTTTATCCCGAGCGCGCTGGCCGGGGCGCTGCTGCTGGTTGGCGCCGATCTGTTGATCAGGGTGCTGCCGGGCGGCGGCAGCCTGCGCATCGGGGTCATGACCGCGCTGCTGGGGGCGCCGTTTTTCCTCTACTATGTGATCGCTACCCGCAGGGCGATGCGATGAGCGCGCTTTCCCTCAAAAACCTCAGCGTCACGCTCAACGGAAGCAAAGTCCTCCGCAAGGTAAATTTTGCGGCCCAGGCCGGACAGCTGACCGGCCTGATCGGGCCCAACGGGGCCGGCAAATCGACCCTGCTGCGGGCGGCCATCGGCCTGATCCCCTTTGAGGGAACAATCGAGGTTCTGGGCAGGGCCGACAATGCCCGCCAGGCGCTGGCCAGAAATATTGCTTACCTGCCGCAGCTGATGGAGGTTCACTGGCCGATGACCGCCCGGGCGATCGTCTCGCTGGGCCGCTATCCCCACGGGGGCTTTTTTGAAACCCTGACGGAGAAGGACGAGAGGGCGATCGATAACGCCCTGAAAGCCGTCGATGGGCTGAAATTCGCCGGCCGCAATGTGCTGTCGCTGTCGGCCGGTGAGCGGGCGCGCATCCTGCTGGCCCGGGCGCTCAGCGTTGAAGCGCCAATTCTGCTGGCCGACGAGCCGGTGGCCTCGCTCGATCCCGAACACCAGCTGAAGGTTATGAGCGTATTAAGCGGCTTGGCCAAAAAGGGCCGGGCGGTGGTGATCGTCCTCCACGACCTGACCCTGGCGGCGCGGTATTGCGACACCCTGGTGCTTCTGGATCAGGGCCGGGTGGTCGCCTCCGGAAGTGCGGAAGCGGTGCTGACCCCGGAAAATCTTAAAGGCGTTTATAAAATCACCGCCAAGCGGGGCAAAAACTTCATCGTTCCGTGGGCGGTCGCCCGCTGAGGGTTGTCAGAATGAAATTTCGGTTTTCTTGACAATGGTGCGGAGCGCGAACGAAGATTTGACCCGCGCGACCCCCGGCAGGCAGGTCAATTGCTCCATGTGAACCTTCTCATAATCCGAAGCGTCGCGGACAATCACCCGCAGCAGATAATCCTGGTCGCCCGACATCAGATAACATTCCATCACCCCGGGAACATGCTTGACCGCCTCTTCAAAGGTCTGCAAGGCCTGCTGCTGCTGGGATTCGAGCGTGACATTAACGAAAACATTGCCCGGCTTGCCCGCCTTGGCCTGGTTCATCAGCATCACATAGTCGTCAATAAAGCCGGCCTGCTCGAGTAACTTGACCCGCCTGAGACAGGCCGATTCCGACAGGCCGACCTTTGCCGCCAGCTCAACGTTGGCCAGACGGCCGCCCTTTTGCAGCGCGGTCAGTATGGCGCGGTCTTTATCATCCAGGTCTGAAATTCGCATAATCTGCCACCATTCGTTTAAAAAACAGAATAATCTGCTTAAATATCCTCTATTTGTTAAGTATTTGCAAGGAAATTCTGGCCGCAGAAGAGTATAATCCGCACCGGCGGAAATGGACCGCAATACGCGCCGGGCAGGAGAAACAAGATGCTGATCGGAATTCCCAAGGAAATTAAAAACCATGAATGCCGCGTTGGCCTGACGCCGGCGAGCGTCCGCGAGCTGACCGGCCGCGGCCATAAAGTGATGGTCGAGAAGGCCGCCGGGCTCAGGGTTGGGCTGGGCGATCAGGATTACCTCAAGGCCGGGGCCAGCATTGCCCGGACTCCCCAGGAAATTTTTGACAAGGCCGGGATGATCGTCAAGGTCAAGGAGCCGCAAGCCTCCGAATGCAAGATGCTGCGCGCGGGCCAGATCCTTTTCACTTACCTGCACCTGGCCCCGGACCCGGAGCAGACCCAGGGGCTGATCAAATCCGGCGTTGCCGCGATCGCCTACGAAACCGTGACCGATGCGCACGGCCGCCTGCCGCTGCTGGCGCCGATGAGCGAGGTGGCCGGGCGGATGTCGATCCAGGCCGGCGCCCACGCGCTGGAGATGCGCCAGGGCGGGCGCGGCATGCTGCTGGGCGGCGTGCCCGGCGTCGCCCCGGCCAAGGTGGTGATTATCGGCGGCGGCGTGGTCGGCGCCAATGCCGCGATGATGGCGGTCGGAGCGCAGGCCGATGTCACCATTCTCGACCGCTCGGTGGAGCGTCTGCGCGAGCTGAACGTGGCGTTCGGCTCGGCCGCCAAAGTGGTTTATTCCAACTCGGAAGCGCTGGAGCGCTACGTGCTTGAGGCCGACCTGGTGATTGGCGCGGTGCTGATTCCGGGCGCGGCGGCGCCCAAGCTGGTGACGCGGAAAATGCTCAGGAAAATGAAAAAAGGCTCGGTTCTGGTGGATGTGGCGATTGACCAGGGCGGTTGTTTCGAGACCTCCAGGGCGACCACCCACGCCGACCCCACCTATGTGGTCGACGGGATTGTCCATTACTGCGTCGCCAACATGCCGGGCGCGGTCGCCAGAACTTCCACTTTTGCGTTGAATAACGCGACTTTGCCATTCGTTACCGCCCTTGCCGACAAGGGCTTCAAAGCGGCGCTTTTGGATGATCCGCACCTTTTGCAAGGTCTCAATGTCTGCCGGGGCAAGATCACCTATCGGGCGGTCGCCGACGCCCAGAACCTCGATTACACGCCAGCCAAAGAGGCGCTGGCGGACTTGGCAAGGGAGTGGGGATAAAAAAAGTCCTCTCCCCTTCCGCCGTCGCCGAAGGCTATGGCGGACAGGCCGAGGGAGAGGATTGAGGTGAGGGGGTCCTTAATAATAGTCATACCGGCTTTAGGCCGGTATCCGGCATAATAATTGTCATGCCCGCTTTCCAGACTACGCCGAGGCGAGTCGGTAATTGAGTTCAGACCCTAATTTGGATATAGTGCGCCCCATGCAAGACCAACCAGGCTTTCAAAATCCCGAAGCGGCGCTGAGCGCGGCCAAGGAGGGCGATCCCCAGGCCCAGTTTCAGCTGGCCCGTGCGGCCCTGGAACAGGGCGACGAAGATGAGTTCCGCCACTGGCTCCAGCAGGCGGCCAGCCAGGATTTCCCCCCGGCGCTGTTCCGCCTGGGCATCTGGCGGCTTACCAAAACACTCAGCCCGGAAGAAATCAGCGAGGCGAAAAACCTGGTCGAACAGTCGGCCGAGCTCGGTTTTTTGAATGCCATCCGGGGGATGGTGGTGCTGAATGCCCGCGGCGCCGGTGAATTGCCCAACTGGCAGCAGGCGCTCCACTGGTTTAAAATTGCCTTAAAACTGAACGACCAGAAGGCCTGCCGGGAAGCGGCGTTGCTGCTTCAGGACCAGGAAGACGGGTTAACCAATAGTATTTTAAGGCACGTTGCGGCGGCCGGGGATGCCCTGGCCGCCTATCACCTGGGCTGTCTGCTGCTGGAGGGGCCAAAGAGCATAAGGCCGGAAGCGCTGTTCTGGCTGGGCCAGGCCCGGGATGGCGGGCATGTGCTGGCGGCGCGCGAATTGGCGCCCTACCGGGGAGAGCCAGCGGCGCCCCCGGAAAAACCGTTGCCGCCGCTGCAATGGCCGGTCATCGAAAAACTTGTATCCGCCCTCAAAGAGCCGCTGACCCCGTATCAATCCAGGGACGTGCTGAGCGATCCCAAAGCGAGGATCGTCTCAGGGGTGCTGGCCAAGTGGGAGTGTGATTACCTGATCGCCCGGGCGGCGCCCAGGCTGCAGGCGGCGGTCACCAGCGAGTCGCTGGAAAAAGGCGAGGAGGCCAGCGAATACCGCACCAATTCAGCGGCCAAGTTCTGGACCATGAACCAGGATCTGGTGATCAGTATGATCGACCGCAAAATGGCCCTGGCCGCCGGAACCCCGGTAATGCCTTGCGCGTTCTCGGGAAGGTAGGCATCGTCGGAGAGGATGAATTCCCTGTACTGCTCAAAGCTAAGCCCGAACATCCGGCGCCGCCAGAAGGTCTCCCACGCCAGGTCCTGTGCCGAGGCGGTGCGCTGGCTTATGAACTCCGTGTCTTCCCAGCCTTCTTCCAGAATAACGCGGGCTATGGAGTTGTTGAGCACCGTATCCGTGCCCGGTACGAGCTGCAGGTGCAGCCCTCCGCGCTCCTCGGCGTAGGCGGAGGTGTAGTCCCTACGAG
>JADFFP010000118.1 GCA_022568115.1 Pseudomonadota bacterium
CGGTTGACGGCGATGTCGCGGTAGTGAGTGATCCGCTGGCCTTTGATTTCCTCGGCGCTGTCTTCGTATACCGCCGTAACTCGGACGACCCGGGAGATTGGGTTCTGGAGCAGGTGCTGATGGCGCCCGAGCCGGACGCAGAGGACGTCTTTGGGCGGGTCGCCATTGATGACAACGTGAGCGGGCTTGTCTTCGGGTCCGCGGCGCACCTCCCCGACCGGGGTCAGTCCCGGGAAGATCTGCTCGTGGAATCGCTTTACAACCAGGAGATCGGTGACGTCGGCAGTCGACTCTGGTTTGTCTGCTCCCTTGGGTACCAGGGTGGCCTTGTGGCCCTCGACGCTGAGGACTTGGTATTCGGTCAGGTCTTCAGCCATCCGTTTGGTCAGGGTGGTGACCAGGATGCGCAAGCCGGCCCCCGCCACCTCGCGGCATTCCTTCATCAGGTCATCGACCTGGTGTTCGACCGGGCGCACCTCGGTGGGCGGATCGATCAGGCCGGTCGGACGGATCACCTGTTCGACGAATTTATGCTCAACCTTTTCCAGCTCCCACGGGCCCGGGGTGGCCGAAACGAAAATAGTTTCCGGGCGCATCACCTCCCACTCCTCGAATTTCAGCGGCCGGTTGTCGAGGCAGCTGGGAAGCCGGAAGCCGTATTCGGCCAGGGTCGATTTTCTTTTGAAATCGCCGCGGTACATGCCGTTCAACTGGCCGATGGTGACGTGGCTTTCATCGACGAACAGCAGCGCGTCATCGGACAGGTATTCGAACAGGGTGGGCGGCGGCTCGCCGGCGTTGCGGCCGGTCAGGTAGCGCGAATAATTCTCGATCCCGGAACACGACCCGGTCGCCTCGATCATCTCAATATCGAACAATGTCCGTTGCTCCAGCCGCTGGGCTTCCAGCAGGCGCCCGGCCCCGGTCAACTCTTACAGCCGGCCCTTAAGCTCGAACTTGATCGACTTGACCGCCTGGTCCAGGGTCGGCCTGGGGGTGACGTAATGGCTGTTGGGGTAAACCTTGACGCTCTCCAGGATTTCCGCAATTTCGCCGGTCAGCGGGTCGAACTCGGTGATCTTTTCAATTTCATCGCCAAAGAACGACAGGTGCCAGGCGCGGTCCTCGAAGTGGGAGGGGAAAATCTCTAATGAATCGCCGCGCACCCTAAAGGCGCCGCGGCCGAACCCGGCGTCGTTGCGGCGGTACTGCAGCGCCACCAGCTTTCGCATCAGCTGGCGCATGTCAATGTGGTCGCCGAGGTTCAGGGAAACCAGCATCTGGGAGTAGGTCTCGACCGAGCCGATGCCGTAAATGCACGACACGCTGGCTACGATAATCACGTCATCCTTTTCCAGCAGGGCCCGGGTTGCGCTATGCCTCATGCGGTCGATCTGCTCGTTAATCGAAGCGTCCTTTTCGATGTAGGTGTCGGATCTGGGGACGTAAGCCTCGGGCTGGTAATAATCATAGTAAGAGACGAAATATTCCACCGCGTTGCCGGGGAAGAACGATCTGAACTCGCCGTACAGCTGGGCCGCGAGGGTCTTGTTGGGGGCCAGCACCAGCGCCGGCCGCTGCACCTCCTCGATCACTTTGGCCATGGTGAAAGTCTTGCCCGAGCCGGTGACACCGAGCAGCACCTGGTTGCGCTTCTTGCCTTCAAGCCCCTTGACCAGCGCTTTGATCGCCTGCGGCTGGTCGCCGGAGGGCTGAAAATCCGAGACCAGTTTAAAAAGCTTCCCGCCCTCGGATTTTTCCGGGCGGGTGACTTTTCTGGGGACGAATGGATAATCTTCAATATAGCCGCTCATGGCGCCTAATATGGAACCGTTACCCTGAAATTCCAAGGGGAGAAACCACCTCAATCGAACGTGATTAGGCAACCTCCCGCTTTCAAATTAAGATAGCGGCTAACCTGATCTAAGGGAGTTCATCATGAAAAAGTTGTTAGGCGCAATGTTTTTGGCTCTGGTTGCGGTTCTGCCACTTTCAGCCTTTGCTCATGGTGAGGAGGAAAACGCGGCCCCGCCGGCGTTTGTGGAACGTGCCCCCGGCGAGCCGATGACGGTGGAGCGGCTTGAGGCGATCATCCGCATCTTTGATCCCGAGGCTGAACGCAACCTAAATTCCTTTTCCTTCAAGATGCCGGTCCAGGGCATGGAATTGAACATCCAGGTCATTACCGATCCCGCCGCCGGCCGGATGCGGATTGTGATCCCGATCGTCATGGAAACATCGCTCGGGCCTGAGCGGGTAAAAAGGATCATGCAAGCCAATTTCGACTCTGCCCTGGATGCCAGATATGCCTTGGCGCAAGGGGTGTTGTGGGCGACCTTTATTCACCCTTTAAGTTCGCTCTCGGATGAGGAATTCCTTTCCGGGCTCAGCCAGACCCTCAACCTGGTCGCCACTTACGGGTCGACCTATTCCTCAGGCCTGTTGGTTTTCGGTGGTGGCGACAGCCAGGGAATTCTCGACGGTCTGCTGGAAGATTACCGCAGGAAACTGGAGCCCGAAGTTTAGCGGCCTGACTAGGGTCTGAACCGGGTTACCGGTGAGGGCTGTGTTGGTTCCGAAAGGCCCGGTAAACAGGGTGGACGGAACTCAAGCCAGCCGGTATAGAAAACCATGGCGTTCTTATCTGAAAACCTGAGCAAAATTAAACCCTCGCCGGGGCTCGAGTTGCAGCGCCTGGTGACCGAATTGAAAGCCGCCGGCAAGGACGTGATCGGCCTGGGCATCGGCGAGCCGGATTTCGATACCCCCGATCATATCAAGGAAGCGGGCATCCGGGCGATCCAGGACGGCCAGACCAAGTACACCACCGTCGACGGCACCATCGAGTGCAAAGAAGCGGTCGCCCTGAAATTCAAACGCGACAACGGTCTCGATTTTTCCACCAGCCAGATCTCGGTTAATTCCGGCACCAAGCAGACCATCTATAACGCGCTGGTGGCGACCCTCAATCCCGGTGACCAGGTGCTGATCCCGGCCCCTTACTGGATGTCTTATCCGGATATGGTGCTGCTGGCCGGCGGCGTTCCCGCCATAGTCAAGACCACCATCGAAAATTCCTTCAAGCTGCAGCCGGCCGATCTGGACGCGGCGATCACGGCCAAAACCAAGTGGCTGATCATGAACTCTCCCTCCAACCCGACCGGGACCGCCTATAGCAAAGATGAGCTGGCGGCGCTCGGCGATGTGTTGCGAAAACACCCCCGCGTTCACGTCATGTGCGATGATATTTACGAACACCTGGTCTATGACGGCTTTAAGTTTTCCACCCTTTTGAACGCCGCGCCTGACCTGGCGGAGCGGGTGATCACCATCAACGGGGTCGCCAAGGCCTACGCCATGACCGGCTGGCGGATCGGTTTCGCCGGCGGACCGGAACCCCTAATCAAGGCGATGGCCAAGGTGCAATCGCAATCCACCTCCAACCCCTGTTCGATCAGCCAGGCGGCGGCCATTGCGGCGCTGACCGGGCCGCAGGAGATTGTCAGGGAGCGCACGGCGATTTTTCAAGGCAGGCGCGACAAGGTTCTCAGCATGCTGGGCCAGGCTACCGGCGTCAGGTGCCTGCGCCCCGATGGGGCCTTTTACGTTTACGCTGAGGTCAGCCCGCTGGTCGGCAAGAAAACCCCGGGCGGACAGACCATCGGCAATGACAAGGACTTTGTGAAATACCTTCTGGAGGACAAGGGGGTAGCCGTGATCCCCGGCGAGGTGTTCGGCCTCTCCCCCTATTTCCGGCTTTCCTATGCGGCCTCGATGGAAACGCTGGAAGATGCCTGCGGGCGCATCCAGGAAGCCGCCGCCGCCCTCACGTAAAGTTCAGGCAAAATTCATTGCGGAAAAATCTTTTTAACCTACTTATAATTTTTAACTTACTTATAATAAGAAGCATTATAGGGACCGGATGATGCTTTTGAAAAACAGAAAATCCTGGCTTATCGCTGAGAATCAAGTGACCCCGGAGCGGCTGTACCTGAGCCGCCGCCAGATCATGCAGGGTTTTGGCGTGGGGCTGGGAGCGGCGATGGCAGGCCCTTTGTTCCGGGCTGGCGCCGCTTATGCCTTGCCTGAGTTTGAAATAGCTAAAAAAACCAATTATGCCGGTGAGGAAGAACTGAATTCCTACAAGGAAATCACCTCCTACAACAATTATTATGAATTTGGCGTCGATAAAGAAGATCCGGCGAAATACGCCCACACGCTCATTACAGATCCCTGGCCGGTCACGGTCACCGGCCATGCCGAGCGGACTGGAACATTTTCCCTGGAAGACCTGATCGACTTTAACGCATTGGAAGAACGCATCTACCGCCTGCGCTGTGTCGAGGCGTGGTCGATGGTGATCCCCTGGGTGGGGGTGCCGCTGGCCGGCATACTAAAAAAATTCGAGCCCACCTCGAAAGCAAAATTTGTCGCCTTTGAAACCCTGGCCGACCGGGCCCAGATGCCGGGGCTACGGTCGCGGGTGCTCGATTGGCCCTACCGGGAGGGCTTGAGAATGGACGAGGCGATGCACCCGCTGGCGTTCATGGCGGTGGGCCTCTACGGCAAACCGCTGCTGGGCCAGAACGGCGCTCCGATGCGCCTGGTGGTGCCGTGGAAATACGGCTTCAAGAGCATCAAGTCGATCGTACAGATCCGCTTCACCGAGAAACAACCGAGAAATACCTGGAATATTCTTGCCCCTCACGAGTATGGGTTCTACGCCAATGTGAACCCGGCGGTATCGCACCCGCGGTGGAGTCAGGCCAGCGAACGGCGGTTGCCAACGAGCCTGTTCAATCAGAACAGGATTCCGACTCGACTATTTAACGGGTATGGCGAGGAGGTTGCGTCGCTGTATGCGGGGATGAACCTCCGCCGCAATTTCTAACCTGGATCTCTCGGTCTCTTTCGCGCGTGCGAAGACGGCTCTACATCATCCAAACATAGTCGTTGAGATATGCAGGCTAACGCTCGCTTCCTGAAGCCCGTTGTGTTCATAAAGCTCGGCC
>JADFFP010000119.1 GCA_022568115.1 Pseudomonadota bacterium
CATCGTCCTTCAAAGTCAGGAGGGAAGGGGTCAGGAAATGCGCCTTGGCGCTATTGGTCGGGATCAGGATGTTTGCGGTCATTCCTTCGCGCATCTCAAGGGCCGGGTTCGACACTTCAACTTCAACCCGGAAGGTGCGGGTTTCAATCCGGGCGGCGCTTGAGATATAGCGAACCGTGCCTTCAATGATGGCGCCATCGCTAAGCTCGACCGTGGCCAGCTGGCCCTTTTTGATGCGGCTGACCTGACGGTCTGAAACTTCACCGACCACCAGATAGGGATCATCGGTCAACAGGATGGCGCAGGTGCCGCCGACCTGAAGGAAGTCACCTACCTCGGCCGGACGTTCATTAACCAGGCCGGCGAAGGGCGCCTTGATCAAGGTATTATCCAATTCCACTTCGGCTTGGCGAACCCCGGCGTTGGCGGCGTCCAGTTGGGCCTTGGCCGCGGCCACCTGGGTGTCCGAGCGAAAACCCTTTTTCGATAATTCCAGTGAGGCATCGTATTCCAGTTGCCGCTGGGTCGCCAAAGCCTGGGCCTTGGCCAGGTTGGCCTCACGGGCGTTGGGGGCAATCTTGCAGATGGTCTGCCCGGTTTTCACGCGCTCGCCCTTGTCAACCGGGGTGGCGATCACCCGCCCGGTAACCTCGGCCTTGAGGCTTACCTTTTTCAGGGCCTCGGTGCGGCCGCGCACCTGAATCTGTTCAACGTAATCGATAGCTGTTATCATCCGGGTGCTGACCAGGAACAACTCATCGGCGGGGTTTTCAACCTCACCCGGGGTGCTGTTGGCCGCGCCGCCCCCGCCCAGCATTGACCCTATCGTGACATAGCTGACGATTACGGCCAAAATGACCACCGCCAGCCCGACCGGGGATTTTACCAATTGTTTGAAGCTTTTTTTTCTTTTTTCGATTTCCATCTCGCTGTCGTCCTTTTTTAATATGGGGCGGGCCCCTCAGTTAAGTGAACCGGGTGATGTAATTATTATTTATTTTGCGGCGGGGGTGTCGACCTCCTTTAATTCAATGGCGGCGCCTTTCGCCGCCGCGCCCACAAGGCTGCCCTGGTGAGTTTGAAGAAACTTCAAGGCAGCTTTCTGGGTGGCGATACCATACTCAACCACAAACCGGGAGGCCGGGGTCATTTCACCGGCCAGCAGCCCTTCAAGGGCGGTAATTTTTTCTTCATGTTCGACAATGCGGTCCTGAATCAGTGTGGTCACACGCTCCGGCGCAAC
Source organism: Pseudomonadota bacterium (assembly GCA_022568115.1). Classification (GTDB taxonomy): domain Bacteria; phylum Pseudomonadota; class Alphaproteobacteria; order Sphingomonadales; family SMXR01; genus SMXR01. The sequence continues at coordinate 1,244 of JADFFP010000119.1, forward strand.
CGATTCACAAAACAGAATCGCGGCCAGGAATTCCGAACGGTTCTTGTCCGGATCGGGGTCTTTCCTGAGTGAGTGGGTCAACTCCCCGCGCCCGGCTTCGGTCAGCGAGTAAACCTTTTTATCGGGCCGTTTGTCCTGGGCCATGGCCCGGCAGGTGACCAGGCCTTGCTCCATCAATTTGCCGAGGGCAGGGTAGATCGAGCCATAAGAGGCTTCTGAAAAAAGACTTAACGACCCTTCGGCGACCATTTTCTTGATTTCATAGCCGGTCGCATCGCCAAGCGACAGTATCCCTAAACAAAGTGTTTTTATATCCATTTCATCTTTCCAATAGTATCAATGCGATATATATAGTGGTGTTAATATCCAATGTAAAGGGGAAAAGACAAAAAAGAACATAAAAAAGCCCGCCGAAGCGGACTTAATTTAGGTGATATTTTTGCAGCTTAAAGAACCTGATGGAAAGTTCCTGAATAATGGGGCCGGAAGGCCGGGCCGGAGGCGGGAGAGCGGTTGCCCCTTAAATACCTGACAATCGGGCGGATCGCACTCAACAGACCCTTAAGGGCGACAACCCAGAGCGAAATAAACACCAATATTCCAAAAATACTCATAAATCCTGCTTCCATAGCTAACCTCGCCTGTTAATGTTCTTCTTTTGTTCTATTCGGTTTTGAGCTAAAAGTCAACCGGAAACCATAAATCAAGGGAGGGAGTGGATGCCCCGCGTGGATTCGAACCACGATTGACGGAGTCAGAGTCCGTAGTATTACCGTTATACGACGGGGCAAAAGAGGGTTTGCTATATAAGGGCAGGCAGCTCTTTGTCAATTCATTTGCGGCCTTGTTTTGGCCGGTAAAATTCCCTAGGAGGTGATGGCGCTTTGGGAGGCAGCTGGATGACACGTATAGCCGCGATAGATTTAGGGACCCACAACTGCCGCCTGATGGTGGCGGAGCGCTGTGGCGGCGGGTATAAAACCCTCAAGGCGACCTCAAGGATTGTCCGCCTGGGCGAAGGCGCGGGCGCAACCGGGCGCCTGCGGCCGGAGGCGATGACCAGAACCCTCGGCGCCCTGGCAGAGTTTGCGGGAATAATCCGCGATCACCAGGCCGCCGAGGTCCGCTGTGTCACCACCGAGGCGTGCCGCAGGGCGGAGAACCGTGAGGAATTTATTGGCGAAATCAGGGACCGCTGCGGGCTGGAATTTGAAATTATCACCGAGGCCGAGGAAGTGCGCCTTTCGGCGCTGGCCACCTCATCGCTGATCGAAGCCCGGCCGGGCCGGGTCATGACGCTTGATATCGGCGGCGGCAGCACCGAACTGGTGTTGCTGGAATTTGAAAACAATATCATCACCGTTCTGGATTGGCGATCCTTGCCGCTGGGCGTAGTGCGCGGGCGCGATGCCATGACCAGCCCCGAGGTGAGCCGGGATGAGTTCGACGACATGACCCGGGCGGCGGCACGGCCGATGGCCGCTTTTTTTGAAAAGAACGCCGGTTTTTTCAGCGAAGATTTCCAGCTGATTGCAACCTCCGGAACCGTGACCACGCTGGCGGCGCTCCTGGAAAACCTTAGCCACTACCAGCGGCGCCGGATTGACGGGCTGAAATGCCGGGTTGCGGATCTGACCAGCCTGGCCGGCAAAACCGCGCTGGAGCCGCTCAGCAAGCGCCGGGCCAATCCGCTTATGGGGCCGGACAGGGCTGAACTCATGGTGCCCGGCTGCGCCATTTTCAGCGCCATTTTTTCTTATATAAAAGCAGACTTCCTGACCGCCGCCGACCGCGGCTTGCGGGAAGGGATCATAAATTCCCGGCTGCTGGACGCGCCCGCTGTGGTGTTTCAGAAAAGCCGGGAATAGGGTAAGGAGAAGGTATGGCCAAAACCTCAGATACCAAAGGCCGCTCCAGAGGCAAAAAAGAGCGCGTCAAGACCGCCCGGGGCCGGAAAATTTCCTCCACCCGCTGGCTGCAGCGCCAGCTGAACGACCCTTACGTGGCCGAGGCCCGGCGGCTCGGCTACCGCACCCGGGCCGCCTTCAAGCTGATCGAGATCGATGAAAAATATCACCTCTTTAAGGGGGCCGGGACAATTGTCGACCTGGGGGCCACGCCCGGCGGCTGGTGCCAGGTTTTGCGCCAGATCGCACCGGGAGCGCAGATCATCGCTGTCGATTTACAGAAAATGGAACCGATCGCGGGGGTTGATTTCATCGCGGGCAACTTTCTTGATGACCAGGTCCGGAAAACGATCCTTGAAAAATGCGCTGGCGGGGCGGATGCGGTGATCAGTGATATGGCCAGCGCCGCCACCGGCCACCGCGCCACCGATCATATCCGCACCATGGCGCTGGCCGAAGCCGGGCTCGATTTCGCCATCGAGGTCCTGAAGCCGGGCGGCCTGTTTCTGACCAAAGTGCTGCGCGGCGGAAGCGAGGGTGCGCTTCTGGACGCCATGAAACAGAACTTCGGCAAGGTCCGCCACATTAAACCGCCCTCATCGCGTTCCGATTCGCGCGAGCTTTTTGTGCTGGCGACCGGTTATCAGGGCAAGTGACAAAAGAGGCGTGACAAACCGGGGCCATGCTGGCATATAAGGCCAACTTTTGATTCGGGATATGCGATGACAATACGCCTTGGCTTGACATTCGATGACGTTCTGCTGGTTCCTGCCGCTTCAAACGTCATGCCCGCCGGGGTCGACGTCAAAACCCGCCTGACCAAAAAAATTACCCTCAACCTGCCGTTTATTTCAGCCGCGATGGATACCGTCACCGAAGTCAACATGGCGATCGCGATGGCCCAGGCGGGCGGCATCGGCGTGCTGCACCGCAACATGGACATAGCCGAGCAGGCCGACATGGTTCGCCAGGTCAAGCGTTATGAATCAGGGATGGTCGTCAACCCGGTGACAATCCATCCGGAGCAGCCGCTGGCGGACGCCATGTCGCTGATGACCCGCCACAAAATCTCCGGCATCCCGGTGGTGAAAAAAGCCAAAAGCGGACCCGGCAAGCTGGTCGGCATGCTGACCAACCGCGATGTCCGCTTTGCCGAAAATATGCGCCAGCCGGTCAGCGGCCTGATGACTTCTGAAAATCTGGTCACGGTCAAGGCGGGGATTTCCTCGGAGGATGCCCGCAAGCTGCTTCACCAGCACCGCATCGAAAAGCTTTTGGTGGTTGATGATGAGTACCGCTGTATCGGCCTGATTACGGTCCGCGATATGGAAAAGGCCGCCTCGCACCCAAACGCCACCAAGGACCGGGACGGGCGCCTGTTGGTCGCCGGGGCGACCTCGGTAGGCAAAGCCGGGCTGGAGCGCGCTCACGTGCTGATTGCCGCCGGCTGCGACCTGCTGGTGGTCGATACCGCCCACGGCCACTCCCGGCGGGTGATCGATACGGTGGCGGAAATCAAAAAGCTCAAAGGCGCTTTCGAAGTGGCCGCCGGCAATGTCGCGACCGCCGCCGCGGCGCGCGCGCTGATCGAGGTTGGCGCGGATGCAATCAAGGTGGGGATCGGGCCGGGCTCGATCTGCACCACCCGGGTGGTGACGGGGGTTGGCGTTCCGCAGATCACGGCGGTGATGAACGCGGCGTCGGTGTGCGAGCCGGCGGGCGTGCCCGTGATCGCGGACGGCGGCATCCGCTACTCCGGCGACATCCCCAAGGCGATCGCGGCCGGGGCGCACTGTGTGATGCTCGGGTCGCTGTTCGC
>JADFFP010000120.1 GCA_022568115.1 Pseudomonadota bacterium
GCCAGACCCCCGCCTGCGCGGGGGTGACTAAAAAAGAAAAACTCCTTTTCCCCTTCCGCCGCCGCTGAAGCTATGGCGGACTACGCAAGGGAGAGGGATAATAATAATTTGTCATGCCCGCGTAGGCGGGCATCCGGCCAGACCCCCGCCTGCGCGGGGGTGACTAAAAAAGAAAAACTCCTTTTCCCCTTCCGCCGCCGCACGAGGCTATGGCGGACTTCGCAAGGGAGAGGGATTATAATAATTTGTCATGCCCGCGTAGGCGGGCATCCGGCCAGACCCCCGCCTGCGCGGGGGTGACTAAAAAAGAAAAACTCCTTTTCCCCTTCCGCCGCCGCACGAGGCTATGGCGGACTACGCAAGGGAGAGGGAAAATGCAGCTGGGCTCTATATAAAAGTCCTCTCCCCTCCGAGGGAGAGGATTTAGGTGAGGGGGTTAATTCAAAAGACTTTTTAAATGATTTTCGATCGCCTTGAGAGCGTCATCAGCTTTGCTTCCATCAGGCCCGCCGGCCTGGGCCATGTCGGGACGCCCGCCCCCGCCTTTGCCGCCCAGCACTTCCGCGCCAAGACGAACTAAATCGACCGCATTCAGTTTTTCGCTCAGGTCCTCGGTAACCCCGACCAACAGGGAAGCCTTGCCGTCATTGACCGCTACCAAAGCCACCACGCCTGACCCGATCTGTTGCTTGGCCTGATCCGCAATTGAACGAAGATCGCCGGCTGGAATATCGCTTAAGACCTCAGCCAGGTAGGATATCCGGCCGATTTTCTTGATCTTCGGGGCCGCCTTAGCGCTTCCTCCCAAGGCAATTTTTTTCCTGGCGTCAGAAAGGCTGTGGGCCAGCTGGTTTCTCTCCTTCACCAGATTGGCCACCCGTCCGGTCACCTCCCCGGGGGATGATTTCAAAATTCCAGCGGTCTCCCGCAAGTTTGCTTCATACCCCAGCATATACCGCCGCGCGGCCTCGCCGGTCAGGCCCTCGAGGCGCCGCACCCCGGCGGCGATGGCGCTCTCACCGGTGAACTTGAAGAGCGCGATATCACCGGTGCGGGCCACATGGGTGCCGCCGCACAGCTCGACCGAATAGTCATTGCCGTCCTCCAGACCCATCAAAACGACCCGCACCTCTTCGCCGTATTTTTCACCAAAGAGAGCCATTGCGCCCTTTTTGATGGCGTCTTCCGGGGCCATCAGGTGGGTCGCAACCGCCCCGTTCTGGCGGATCATGGCGTTGACATCGGCTTCGATTTTGGCCAGTTCGTCAACCGTGATCTGCTTCGGGTGCGAGATATCAAAGCGCAAATGATCCCCGTCCACCAATGATCCTTTTTGCGTGACGTGATCGCCCAGGGTTTTTCTCAAGGCCTGGTGCAGCAGGTGGGTTGCCGAATGGTTGGCGCGGATTTTAAGGCGCCGCCGGTGATCGACACTGAGGTGAACCACCGCCCCGACAGCCAGCTCCCCGCCTTCAATTTTTCCATAATGCGCCAGCACCCCGCCGAACTTTTTCCGGGTGTCGGTGATCTTGATTTTAACCTTCCCCGAGGTCATCGAACCGGCATCGCCGACCTGCCCGCCCGACTCGCCGTAGAACGGCGACTGGTTGACAATGATCACCGCTGACACGCCCGTTTTGGCCTTGTTAACAGGTTTGCCCGCGACCATCAGGGCGGCCACCCTGGCTTCGGCCTGCTCGCTCTCATAACCGAGGAATTCGCTGGCGCCGACCTCATCGTGAAGATCGAACCAAACCTCTTCGGTTTCCTTTTCGCCCGAGCCTTTCCAGGCCGCGCGGGCCTGCGCTTTCTGTTTATCCATGGCGGCGTTGAAGGCTTTCACATCCACTTCTATGCCCTCGGGTTTCAGCGCATCCTGGGTCAGATCGAGGGGAAAGCCAAAAGTGTCATAAAGTTTGAAGGCCGCTTCGCCGGGAAAGATTTTGGCCTTGTCCAGCCCCTTTCTTTCCTTGGCCAGCAATTTGAGGCCGCGCTCGAGCATGCTGCGAAAACGCCCCTCTTCCAGTTTCAGGGTCTCGGTAATCAGCGCCCTGGCGCGGGAAAGTTCCGGATAGGCCGAAGCCATTTCCGTGATCAGGACCGGCGCCAGCTTATAGAGCAGAAGGTCCTTGGCGCCGAGAATGCTGGCGTGACGCATGGCCCGGCGCATGATCCGTCTCAGCACATAACCGCGCCCTTCGTTGGCCGGAAGCACGCCATCGGCAATCAGGAACGAGGTGGCGCGAAGATGGTCGGCGATCACCCGGTGCGAGGCCCGGGCTTTCCCGGTGGCCGCCACTCCGGTCTCGGCAACCGAGGCGTCGATCAGGGCGCGGAAGATATCGATCTGATAGTTGTCGTGGGTGCCCTGGAGGACCGCGGCGATCCGCTCCAGCCCCATGCCGGTGTCGATCGAAGGTTTGGGCAGGTCATTGCGGGTCTCCTTGTCGACCTGCTCGTACTGCATAAAGACCAGGTTCCAGATCTCGACGAAGCGGTCTCCCTCCTGGTTTTTAGAGCCCGGCGGGCCGCCTTTCAGCCCCTCCCCGTGGTCGTAGAAAATTTCCGAACAGGGGCCGCACGGACCGACTTCACCCATCGCCCAGAAGTTGTCGTGGGTGTTGATCCTGATGATGCGGCGCTCCGGCAGCCCGGAGATTTTTTTCCACAGGGCATAAGCCTCATCGTCCTGATGGTAAACCGTCGCGGTCAGTTTTTCAGGGGCCAGGCCGAATTCTTTGGTGAGCAGCTCCCAGGCATAAAAAATCGCCTGTTCCTTGAAGTAATCGCCGAACGAGAAATTGCCCAGCATCTCGAAAAAAGTGTGGTGGCGGGCGGTGTAGCCGACGTTGTCGAGGTCGTTGTGTTTGCCTCCGGCGCGCACGCATTTCTGCGACGAGGCGGCGGTCCGGTAGGAACGCTTTTCCAGGCCGGTGAAGAGATTCTTGAATTGCACCATGCCGGCGTTGGTGAACATCAGGGTCGGGTCACCGGCCGGCACCAGCGAGGACGAAGCCACAATCTCGTGCCCTTTCGCCTGAAAATAGCTCAGGAACCCTTTTCGAATGTCATTTACGCTGGTCACGTTTTATGGAAATCCCCCGCCGGTTTGTTATTGGCTCAACACTGTTCCGGTTTTACAGGGGGGATATGCCGGTGTCCAGTTCTGGTGGAGCAATGCCGCAAAAAAAACGCTTGGCTGGGCCGGTTTTAGAAATTGGAATAACGTTCGATATCTCATGCCGGCGACCAGGCTACGCCGAAGCGAAGCTTCACTTCGCCCATCCCCCTTCGCCACCCGGGCTACGCCGGAGGCTACGCCGACCAGGCTACGCCGTAGCGAAGCTTCGCCCAGGCGAGGGCGAGAGGCTTCGGCGGTACAGGGGCGAGAGGCCGGTATCCGGTCCAAAAACAAAAAATGCCAGATGCCTGCCGCCGCAGGCATGACGATAAGGGTTAGCCGCCGCGGGCATGACGTTTTATTATTTTTCATCCACAACCGTGCCTCACCCTTAACAAGAAAAAGCGGCGCCGGGGCAGGCGCCGCTTTTTGGAGGGGTCAGAGAGCGGGGTATCCGGGGTTGGGATAAGCGGATTTAACCCTCTTTTGCCGCTGCCGGGGTTTTTTTACTATCCTGGTCCGGCGCGCGCTCATTGTTATCGGTCATCAGCGCCTCGCCAAGGACCCCGGCGTTCTTGCGAATCGCACTTTCAATGGTTTCGGCGATCTCGGGATTTTCCATCAGGAATTTCTTGGCATTCTCGCGGCCCTGGCCGATCCGCTGGCTGTCGTAGGAATACCAGGAGCCGGATTTCTCGATCAGCTCGGCCTTGACCCCGAGGTCGACCAGCTCGCCTTCCCGGGAAATGCCCTTGCCGTACATGATGTCGAACTCGACCTTCTTGAAGGGCGGCGCCAGTTTGTTCTTGACCACCTTGACCCGGGTCGCGTTGCCGACAATTTCGTCGCGCTCCTTGATCTGGCCGATGCGCCGGATATCAAGCCTGACCGAAGCATAAAACTTCAGCGCGTTGCCGCCGCTGGTGGTCTCGGGATTGCCGTACATGACGCCGATTTTCATGCGGATCTGGTTGATGAAGATCACGCAGGTTTTCGACTTGGCGATGCAGCCGGTCAGCTTTCGCATCGCCTGGCTCATCATCCGCGCCTGAAGACCGATGTGCGTATCGCCGATTTCGCCGTCCAGTTCCGCTTTGGGAACCAATGCCGCCACCGAATCGATCACAATCACGTCGACGGCGTTGGATTTGATCAGCATCTCGGCAATTTGCAGCGCCTCTTCGCCGTAAGAAGGCTGGCTGACCAGCAGATCTTCGAGATTGACTCCCAAACGTTTCGCCCAGGCAGGGTCCAGGGCATGCTCGGCATCGATGAAGGCTGCGATGCCTCCCTCTTGTTGCGCACTGGCTATGATGTGCAACGCCAGGGTCGTTTTGCCGCTCGATTCCGGCCCGAACAACTCGATGACGCGGCCGCGGGGTACTCCATAACCTCCCAATGCCAGGTCGAGCGACAAAGTTCCGGTGGAAATCCCCGCCACGGGTGCTCCGCTGTCGGAGAGTCTCATGATCGAACCTTTGCCGAACGCCTTCTCAATCTGGCCCAGGGCATTGTTTAGCATTGCACCCGAATCGTTGCGAGTGGCCGGCGTCGAAGCCGGTTTGCGGGTTCTGTTGCGAGCAGCGGCGTTTGTTCCGGTTTTCGTAGCCATGGCGATCTTCCTTAACGTGTTGATCAGAGTGTCAGTTTGTGAGTCGAATGGAAATCTCAGAGAGAAATTGAAACGCTCAGGGAAATGTACAAAAGGATACTATAACGATTTCGGCATCGGGTACAAGGAAGAAATATACAAATTTGTTTTTTTTTTGGGAATTGTGCGAAGTACGAAATCGAGGGGACACTTCCAAAACCCATTTCAGTTTACCCTTCATTATC
>JADFFP010000121.1 GCA_022568115.1 Pseudomonadota bacterium
ACGCTCGACAACGTGGCACCGACGTTAAGTAATGTGGCAATCACTCCGGAAATTGATGAGGGCGAATTCGCGACGCTGAGCGGCGACATTAGCGATCCGGACCTCGAGAACGCCTTCGAACTGATCGTCGATTGGGGGGAAGGCACATCCGAGACAATTTCGTTGGCTGCGGGAACGACTTCGTTCTCGGTCACTCATCAGTACCTGGACGACGCTCTGACTTTGATGGCTTCGGACATTTACACCGTCACCGCGACACTAAGCCGTGAGCTCGGCGAAACCAACAGCCACAGCACCAGCGTGACGGTCAACAACGTCGCCCCGACGTTGACGATCGACACCGACGCCGTGGTCATCAACGAAGGTTCCTCGGCCAACAAGAGCATCTCAGCATCCGACGTGCCCGCCGATACCGTCAGCATCGACGCCTCGCTGGGAACGATTTCAATCAACCCCGTCGGCGGCTGGATCTGGAGCTACTTCGGCGACGATGATCTGGCGAAAGAAATCCTGAAAGGGCTGGAACCGTTCGAAACCTTGGGCGAACCGCCCTTTTCTGCCGTATTAGTGCCCGAAGGCGGTCAGTTTTTGCGCTCTTTGGTCCCTTTACTGCCCTTTTTTGAGGTCGATCCGCTGAAAGTGCAGTTCCTCGGCACCGGGCTGTGGTACGACCCGACCCTGCCGGGTGAGCCAACGCTTGAAGGCGCCTGGTTCGCCGGTCCCGATCCGGCAAAAGTGGAAGATTTCATGGCCCGCTTCGAGGGGCTTTACGGTTACCGCCCGCCGCGTATCGTAACGCTCTCCTATGATGCGATCTCGCTGGTGGCGACACTGGCCCGGATCGAGTTCAAAAAGGCCAGATTCAGCGGTAAAACCCTGCAGAATGCCAATGGTTTTGAAGGCCTTGACGGGATTTTCAGGTTCCGCGGCGACGGCACCGCTGAACGCAGGTTCGCTATTCTTGAGATCCGCAAAGAGGGCTTTTTTGTGGTTTCTCCGGCCCCCAGCTCATTTCAGGAAATCCCCTGACAGTTACGCCAGCAATTCACCCAGAATAGCATTAACCAGCAGCGCCCCGTCGCGGGTGGCGGCCAGCCGGGTTTCGCTTTCAACCACCAGGTTCTGCTCCTTCAGGGCGCCTAGCGCGTCTTGATTGATCAGGTTTTTCAAGGGGATACCGGAGTTTCTTGCAAAGTTCTTTTTATCCAGCCCGTCCCTCAGACGCAGCGCCGTCATGACAATCTCCTCGCCCCGCTCACGGGGAGTAAGGGGCGTGTCCTCTGCCAGGCCGGCGCCCTTTTTCTCAACCTTTTCAAGCCACTGTTCGGGAATCTTCAAAGTGGAAACCGCCCGCCATGCGCCGTCCGCAAAAATCCGGCTGTGGGCGCCCGGCCCGATCCCGACATAACAACCACCCCGCCAGTAATTCAGATTATGGCGGCTTTCCTCGCCGGGGGAGGCAAAGTTCGAGGTTTCATAAGCCTTTAGTCCTGCTTGTTCACAAACATCATGGGTCAGGTTGAACAGGTCTGCCGCCTCGTCCTCGGGCGGCAAGAAAAACTTGCCGCGGCGGTGCTGGCGGTAAAAGGCGGTGTCGCGCTCGAGCGTCAGCTGGTAAAGCGAAAGATGGCTCCCGGCCAAGGTGAGCGCGGTTCCCAGCTCTTCCCGCCAGGCCTCTTTGGTTTGCCCGGGAAGGGCGTAAATCAGATCAAAACTGAAACGGGGAAAGGTATCCCTGGCAATTTCAATCGCCGCTTCGGCTTCCCTGGCGTTATGGATGCGGCCCAGGAATTTCAGCGCCTGGTCATCAAACGACTGCACCCCAAGCGACAAACGATTGACCCCGGCGGTGCGAAAGGCGGCGAACTTTTTCGCCTCGGAACTGCCGGGATTGGCCTCTAGGGTAATCTCGATATTCGAAGACAAGTCCCAGAATTCTTTCGCTTTTGCTATCACCGCCGCAACGATTTCAGGGGGCATCAGGGAGGGTGTCCCGCCGCCGAAAAAGATCGAGGTGAGTCTTTTGCCTGGTGTTTTTCCGGCAAAGAAATCCAGCTCGGTAAGCAGCGCTTTTTTATACGCCCCGGTATCCACGCGCTCGCGCACATGGCTGTTAAAATCGCAATAGGGGCACTTGGCCTGGCAAAACGGCCAGTGGACATAAAGACTTAAATGATTTTCCTGAACTGTCATGCCAAGCAAGCTGCAATGAATTTCTTGAAAGCGTTGGCGCGATGACTGATAGCGTGTTTTTTAACTGGCTCCATTTCACCGAAGGTCATGTCATGGCCTCTGGGCACAAAAATCGGGTCGTAGCCAAACCCTTTATCTCCGCGCATCGGCCAGGTCAGGACCCCCTCCACCCGGCCTTCAAAAACCTCCACATGGCGATCGGGCCAGGCAATCGCCAGGGCGCAAAAGAAATAAGCGGACCGGTCTTTTTTTCCCAGCTCTTCCATGACCTTTTTCATAGCCGGTTTGAAATCCTTCCCCGGCCCGGCCCAGCGGGCGGAATAAATTCCCGGCGCGCCGTCCAGCGCCGGGACCACCAGTCCGGAATCATCGGCCACCGCAGGGAGGTTTGCTCCGGTGGCTGCGGCCAACGCCTTCAACCGGGCATTTTCAGCGAAGATTGTTCCGGTCTCGATAGGTTCCGGCAAGTTCAGGTCCGCGGCGGAGATCAGTGAAAAGCCATGCGGCTTCAGAAGCGCGGAAATTTCCCTGACCTTGCCGGGGTTGTGGCTGGCCACCACCAGTTTATTTTCGGATAACCGGCGGGCCATATTTGTTTACCGGGTTGAGCCGCCGGCCGCGATGATATCAATCAACTCGATATCAAAAACCAGCATGCCCTTGGGAGCATCGGGCCGGTCCGGGCGGTTGTCGTAGGCGAGATCTCCCGGGATCCAGATTAATGCCCGGCTTCCCCTGGACATCAAGGGAACCGACAATTCCCAGCCCGCAATCAATCCGCCCAGCGGGAAGGTGCTGGGCTCACCGCGAAGGCGCGAGCTGTCAAACATTGTCCCATCGGTCTGCCAGCCGGTGTAATGGATAGTGATTTCATCCGCTAGCGTCGGAAAGTTCTCACCGTCCCCTTGCTGCAGAAACCGGATGCCAATACCATCCTTGGTTATGGTGGCGCCGGCCGGGATTGCGGCGACATCTTCAGGGGCCGGGATGGTTGCTTCCGGGGTATATCTAAAATAGAAAAAATAGGCTGCGGCTAGAATAAGAACAGCGATCAAAACGCCCAAAATTGTTTTATTCTGATCCATTTTAAAATCCTTTTCCGGTTAGCCTTTGAGGGCTTTGGTTTGAATTTTGAAGATTTCATCGCAGCCGATTTTGGCCAGTCTCAGGAGCCGGAGGAAATCCTCTTCCGAATAGGGGGCCTGTTCCGCCGTGGCCTGAATCTCGACAATCCCGCCTTTGTGGGTCAGGACAAAGTTCGCATCTGTCTCAGCCGCGCTGTCTTCGGCATAGTCAAGATCGAGAACCGGGGCTCCCTCAAAAATCCCGCACGAAACCGCGGCAACCTGGTCGTTCAGCGGGATTGCCTCAATCAGGTTTTCTTCAAGCATTTTCTGGAAACATAAATGAAGCGCAACATAGGCCCCTGATATTGCCGCTGTCCGGGTGCCGCCATCGGCCTGAAGGACATCACAATCAAGGCGGATCTGGCGTTCGCCGAAACCACTCAGGTCAGTCACGGCGCGCAACGACCGGCCGATCAGGCGCTGGATTTCCTGGGTGCGGCCGGATTGTTTGCCTTTTGCCGCTTCCCGGGCAGTGCGCCGGTGGGTGGCGCGGGGCAGCATGCCGTATTCAGCGGTGACCCAGCCGCGCCCGTTTTCACGCAACCAAGATGGCGGGCGGTCCTCCAATGAGGCGGTGCATAAAACATGGGTATCGCCAAACTTTGCCAGCACCGAGCCTTCGGCATGCTTGGTAAAGCCGGTCTCGAAACTGACCGGGCGGATGGCGTCCTGTGAGCGGCCCGATGGGCGCATGGCGTTCTCCTTGAAAGGTCGCCCCGGTTTTATCGCCCCCGGCACCACCCGTCCAGACATTTGGCAAAATTAGGTCGTGTACTCATAAACAGGAAAGGTGTTCGGCGCTGAAAAAAAGCGCCAGTTTCAGGAAAAAATTGTGAAGTTTAGCAATCTAAACAAACAAGTTTTGACGCCAAAATGGCGTTTTTGGGCGCGCCCCGAAGGGTTGGACCCAAATTATCCCGTGATACGTCAAAAAACCTCGGCTATGGTCGGCATAGCTTTCGGCCTTTTTCCTGTCACGGAAAAATTTGGTCGCCAACGAACCCTCTTTCTGTTTATGAGTACATGACCTAGCCGACGCTTGAGGTTTATGGCAAAAAAAGTGTACCTAATTGAAAGGTTTAATTGAAATTCTTAAGGATGCCCTTTGCTAAGAGAAGACTATAATACCCGCTCGCTGGCTATTTTGCGCCAGATTGTCGAAACCTTCCTTGATTCCGGCCAGCCGGTAGGGTCGACCACTATCGCAAAAGAAGGTCTGTTTAACCTGTCCCCCGCCAGCATCCGTAACGTTATGGCCGAACTGGAAGAGGCTGGGCTTCTGTACTCTCCGCACACCTCCGCCGGACGGCTGCCGACCGAACAGGGTTTGCGTCTGTTTGTCGACGGGCTGTTGGAAATGGGCAACCCGACCAAGGAGGAGCAGCAGAAAATCAAGGCCAGGTGCAAACCCAAAGGGCTTGGCCCGGGCGCGGTTCTGGAAGAAGCCACCAATATCTTGTCGGGCCTGTCGCACTGCGCCGGGGTGGTTTCAGTTCCCAAACAAACTTCGCCCCTGCAACACATGGAGTTTGTCAATCTGGGCAACCTGAGGGGGTTGGCGATCCTGGTTTTCCAGGACGGATCGGTGGAAAACCGGGTCATCGCTATCCCGGGGGATTGC
>JADFFP010000122.1 GCA_022568115.1 Pseudomonadota bacterium
CCGCCGCTTTGCTGGCCGCCTGCGGCGGCTACCGGGAACCGGCGCCGATCCCGTCCCGGCTCGGCGATGAAAACATCAAGGTCGGCATCCCATACAAGGTGGCCGGCGTCACCTATTACCCGCGGGTGGATCATTCCTATGATGTGACCGGCAACGCCAGCTGGTATGGCCGGGACTTTCACGGCAAACGCACCGCCAACGGCGAAAGATACGATATGAATGCGCTGACCGCGGCTCACACCACCCTGCCGATGCCTTCCTACGTGCGCATCACCAATCTTTCCAACGGCCGCAGCCTGGTGCTTCGGGTCAACGACCGCGGCCCGTTTGTCGACGACCGGATTATCGATGTCTCACGGCGCGCCGCCCAGTTGCTGGGGTTTGAAAGCAAGGGCGTGCAAAGGGTCCGGGTCCAGGCGGTCCGGCCCGATGGTACGCAGTATCCGAGGCTGGTCGACGGCGGCCTGACGCCGGCCCCCCGGCGCACCGCCGAGATGGATATCGAGGAACGGCCGCTTGATAATCCTGAACCGGAGCCGGTGCTGATTGATGAAGGCTTTGACATCTTTATTCAAGTGGCCTCTTTTTCATTAGAAGAGAACGCCAATACCCTCGCCGGACAGCTCCAGGGGGTCGGCCCGGTGATGATCAAAAGGGCCGAGGTTAACAACACCTGGTTCTACCGCGTCCGGGTCGGGGCTTATGCGGTGATGGAAGAAGCCCTTGAAGCCCTCGAGCGGGTAAAAAATCTGGGTTTTTTGGACGCTCACATCTTTACCGACCCGGCCGGTTAGAGTACATTTCGGTCAACTTGGTGTGCTGAACAAAGCACTGATTTTTGAAAATTCAAGGAATAAAAAAAATGAAGCTGTTTAACTTGCGTAATTTTTTAGCAATGGCGGTTATTTTGATGGCTGGGGTTTTCACCCCCGCCTCCGCCCAGCAGCGTTTCGATACCGCCGCCCCATACGCCATTATGGTCGAAGCGGGCACCGGCGAAGTGCTGTTCGAGAAAAACGCCGACGTCACATTCCCGCCCGCCTCGATGGCAAAAATGATGACCACCTACCTGGCGTTTGAAATGATCGAGAGGGGCGAGGTCAGCCTCGATGACACCACTATTGTCTCGGACGATACCTGGCGCGAATGGGGACGGCGCGGCTCCACCATGTTCCTGAGGGCGCGTGACAAGGTGACCATCGCTGACCTGTTGCGCGGCATTATTGTCCAATCGGGAAACGATGCCACGGTGGTTCTGGCCGAAGCGCTGGCGGGCAGCGAAGGGCTGTTTGTCGACTGGATGAACGCCAAGGCCTATGAGCTGGGAATGCGTTCCTCCACCTTTATGAATTCCAACGGCTGGCCGGTTGAAGGCCAGATGGTTTCAGCCCGCGACCTAGCCACCCTGGCCTATCACATGATCAAAAATTATCCCGGGCTTTACGCCATGTACGCAGAGAAAAGTTTCAGCTACGGCCTGGATGTTAATGGCGACCTGATCACCCAGAGAAACCGCAACCCGCTGCTGTTTACCGTTAACGGCGCCGATGGCCTGAAAACCGGCCACACCGAAGAAGCGGGCTACGCCCTGACCGGATCAGCGGTGCGCGGCGAGCGGCGGATTATCATAGTGGTCTCGGGGTTGACCTCCGAACGCCAGCGCGCCGCCGAATCCCAGCGGCTGATCGAATACGGGTTTCGCGCCTATAAAAGCTATGCCCTGTTCAAGGCGGGCGACGTGGTTGACAACGCCGCGGTGTGGCTGGGTGATGAGGGGACCGTGCCGCTGGTGGTCGATCAGGACGTGACCTATACCCTGAGCCGGGCGGCGCGCAACCGCATGCAGGTCAAGGTGGTTTACCAAAGCCCGATCCCGGCGCCGATCGAGGCCGGCCAGGACATCGCCCATCTGGTCATCTCAACCCCCGGCGCCAAAGACCGTATCGTCCCGCTGTCGGCGGGCCAGGCGGTTGGCGAAATCGGGCCGTTCGGGCGCCTGGGTGCGCTTATTAGATATCTGATTTTCGGCAATACGGCGACCAACTGAGCGTGAACTTGGGACCGGGCAAATTCATAACTTTTGAAGGCGGCGAGGGGGCGGGGAAATCCACCCAGCTCAAACTCCTGGCGGCCACTCTTGAAAGCCAGGGTATTTCAGTCCTGACCACCCGTGAGCCGGGCGGCTCTGTTGAGGCCGAGGCAATCCGTGAGCTGCTGGTCACCGGTGATCCCGATCGCTGGGATGCATTAAGCGAAGCGCTCTTGAATTTTGCCGCCCGCCGCAACCATGCCGAGACCGTGATCAAACCGGCCCTGGAAAAAGGACAGTGGGTTCTGTCGGACCGCTTTGCCGATTCTACCACCGTTTATCAGGGGCTGGCGGGCGGCCTTGGTGAGGACAATATCAAAAAGCTCTATGACCTGACGCTGGGGAATTTTGTCCCCGATTTAACGCTCATTCTCGATCTCCCGGCCGAGCTTGGGCTGGAGCGTTCAAACCGCCGCCACCAAATCTCCGCATCCAACGAAGACCGCTATGAGAGGAAGGATAAGGCCTTTCACGAGGATTTACGGGCAGGTTTCAGGAAAGTCGCCCGGGATAACCCGGCGCGCTGTGTTCTGGTTGATGCCACCGGCTCTGAGGAGAAAATAAAAAAAGCCATCCGGCGCGCCGTAAAAGACCGGCTGGGGGTGTAACCATGGCTGCGGATGAAAAACCCGTTGCGGATAATCTGACCCCCCGGACGAGTCCCTTTCTGGCCGGGCACGGCCGGGCGGTGGAGATTTTCCTGAAGTCCTGGTCAACCGGGCGCATGCACCATGCCTGGCTGCTGGCCGGCCCGAAGGGCATCGGCAAGGCGACGCTCGCCTATCATATGGCGCGGTTTCTTCTCAAACAGGGAACGGGGGAGGCCGGACCGGGCCTGTTCGGCGATCAAAGCCCGCCGGACAACCTGGTGATGGCGGAGGATGATCCAATCTTTAGCCGCGTCGCCGCCGGCGCCGAGGGCAACCTGAAAGTGATCGAGCGCGGCCTCAATGAAAAAACCAAACGGATGCGCCAGGAAATTATTGTCAAGGATGTCCGCGCCCTGCACAGCTTTTTTGAGCTGACCGCGGCGCAACAAGGCTGGCGTATCGCGATTATCGACAGCGCCGATGAAATGAACCGCAATGCCGCCAATGCGCTCTTGAAAATGCTCGAGGAGCCGCCCGCCAAAAGCCTCCTCCTGCTGGTCAGCCATGCCAAGGGGCGGCTGCCGGCGACCATCCGCTCACGCTGTCAGCAGCTGCTTCTGGCCCCGCTGGAGGAGGCCCAGGTCCGCCAGGTGCTGAACCAAAGACTGCCGGAGCTGGATGAAGGAGAGCTGAAAACCCTGACCGGTCTGTGCGGCGGGGTGCCCGGATTGGCGGTCAGGATGGCGCTCTTCAAAGGCATGGCGCTTAATAAGGTGGTGCGCGAATTGCTGGACGGCAAGGTCTTGAAAATTAAGGAAATGCATGATTTCGCCGGCCAGGTTTCGGCGCGCGGTCAGGATGAGAAATATTTCCTGTTCCTTGATATTCTGCAATCCCAGTTGGCGGCCAGGATCCGCGCCGAGGCCGGCGATGGTGGCGGTAAAAGGCGGCTTGATTGCTGGCTTCAGCTATGGGAAAAGGTGAACCTCTTAAGAGGCCGGGGGGAAGGCCTGAATATGGGCCGCAAACAAGGGGTTTTGCTTATTATCGATGCGATTGCGGCGCTCCACCGGAACGCCTCCGCAGCGGCCTGAAATGAAAAATTGAAGTAAAGAATTATGGCCGACCAGAAGACCTTTTATATCACCACGCCGATTTATTACGTCAACGATGTGCCGCACATCGGCCATGCCTACACCTCGCTGGCGTGCGATGTGCTGGCGCGCTTCAAGCGCCTTGACGGGGTTGAGGTGAGGTTCCTGACCGGCACCGACGAGCATGGCCAGAAGGTCGAAAAAGCCGCCGCGGCGGCGGGGATGGAGCCGCAGGCCTTTTGTGACAAGGTCTCTGAAACCTTCCGTGAACTCGGCAAGGTGATGAATTATTCCAACGACGATTTCATCCGCACCACCGAAGAGCGCCACAAGAAAGCCTGCCAGGCGCTGTGGCAGAAGCTCGAGCAAAACGGCCACATTTACAAAGGTAAATACGAGGGCTGGTATTCGGTTCGTGATGAAACCTTTTACGGTGAAAAAGAACTGATTGAAGGGCAGGGCGGTGAAAAACTGGCCCCGACCGGCGCCCCGGTCGAATGGGTCGAGGAGCCGAGCTTTTTCTTCAAGCTGTCCGAATGGCAGGACAAGCTGCTGGAATTTTATGATGAAAACCCCGGTTTCGTGCTGCCCAAGACCCGCTTCAATGAGGTCAAAAGCTTTGTCAAGGGCGGCTTGCGCGATCTTTCCATCTCCCGCACCAGCTTCCAGTGGGGAGTGCCGGTTCCCGGTCACAAAGACCACATCATGTATGTCTGGATCGACGCCCTGACCAACTATATTTCGGCGCTCGGCTATCCCGATGAGAAGGCTGAAAAATTCAAGAAATTCTGGCCCGGCCTCAATATGGTCGGCAAGGATATTCTCAGGTTTCACGCGGTCTACTGGCCGGCCTTCCTGATGGGCGCCGGGATCGAACCGCCCAAGCGGGTCTTCGCCCACGGCTGGTGGACCAACGAGGGCCAGAAGATCTCCAAGTCGGTGGGCAACGTCATCGACCCGCACGAGTTGGTCGCCAGGTACGGCCTCGACCAGGTGCGCTATTTCCTGCTGCGCGAGGTGCCGTTCGGCAACGACGGCGACTTCTCGCACCGGGCCATGGTCGGGCGCATGAACAGCGACCTGGCCAACGACTTCGGCAACCTGGCCCAGCGCGTGC
>JADFFP010000123.1 GCA_022568115.1 Pseudomonadota bacterium
CAGAAGCGGTGATCGGCTTGACCCTGGTGGCGTTTGGCACCTCCATTCCGGAACTGGTGACCGCCTTGGCCGCCGCCATGCGCCGGCATTGCGATGTCGCCATAGGTAACGTTATCGGCAGTAATATTTTCAATCTCCTTGGCATCATCGGGATTTCATCAATGTTCGGAACCATCCCCGTGCCGCCGGGTTTTTTGAATTTCGATTTGTGGGTCATGCTGTTTGCTTCACTGTCATTCGTGCCTATTTGCCTTTACCGGAAGAATATCTCGCGCAACGTCGGGCTGCTGTTTTGCCTGGCGTACATCACCTACATTGTGTTCCTCGCCCAGGGGGCGCCAGACAGTCAATATATGAATCCATTGGCGGGGTTGATGGGATGAGCACAGGCGCACTTCTCATTACCGGGGCGGGGAAAAGGATCGGCAAGGAAATTGCCTTGTTTCTAGGGGCTTGCGGGTACCATATCGGAGTGCATTATCATACCTCGCAAGCGGGCGCGGACCAAGTGGCGAAGGCGATCAACAAGGAAGGCGGATATGCCGTCGCCTTAAAGGCCGATTTGAGGGACGCCGGCCAGGCCAGCGTACTGATCCAGAACGCCGCCGAAAAACTGGGACAGCCGGTAACGGGTCTGGTCAACAATGCCGCGGCGTTTATGGAAGATACCCTGGAGACCTTTACCAGCGACAGTTTCGATGCCAATTTTGAAACCAATCTCAAGGCGCCAATGATGCTCTCCCGGGCCTTTGCCGCTTCCCTCCCCAGGGGCCAGGAGGGGTCGATAGTCAATATCATCGACCAGCGGGTTCTGACCAGAAGCAAGGGGTTTTTGACCTATACCGTCAGCAAGCACGCCCTGTTCGCCCTGACCCGGATTCTGGCGGCTGAATTGGCGCCGGCTATTCGCGTCAACGGCATCGGCCCGGGGCCGACCCTGCCGAACGCCTACCAAAGCAAGGAGGATTTTGAAAAGGAAGTTCAGGCCCTGCCCCTGAAGCGCGGCCCGGCCCCGCGCGAGATTGCCGCCCTGGTAAAATTCCTGCTTGAAACCCCGGCCATGACCGGACAAATGATTGCCCTTGACGGTGGCCAGCACCTTGGTTAGGGAACCTTTATGAAAAGCAAAAAAGCGATACCGGCCAATAATCTCCATCCCCTGAAAATTGCCGACGTAGAGCGCGGCATCCGTCACGTCTTTATCCGTGATTATGTGACCGGAGCCTTGATCGGCGCTTATGATCATGAAACCGGGCAAAGCCAGAAAATCCGTATTAACGTAGATATGTCGGTTAATGAAGCCGGCGGCGGCCACGGCGACCGGCTGGAAAATGTCGTTTGTTATGACCAGGTCATCCGGGGAATCAAAACCATCCTGGGAGCCGGACACATCAACCTGGTGGAAACCCTGGCGGAAAGAATAGCCGATCTGGTCCTGCAAGACCGCCGGATTACCGCTATCAGGGTTCGGGTCGAAAAACTGGGTGCGGTCAGCGGCGCGGCTAGCGCCGGGGTGGAAATTGAACGCAAATCGGGGGCGGTTTAACCCCTTAAGCCGTTCAAATTTTTAGCTAATTCTGATTCTCACTAAAATTAATTGTACACATTCACAATTTTTGCAATTTCTGCTCTTTGGGCTTTAAATTTTGTTGCAAAAAAACCCCCCTTGTTTCACATTGACAAACAGAAAAACTAATAAAAACAATGAGTTAATAGTTTTGCCTATTTTTTAGGCAAAATGAAAATAAGCCTTGAATTGTGCGGGCTTTGGGGTTTTGATGAGAAAATACACACAAAGTTATCCACAGGTTTGGTGGATAGTTTATGGGCGAATCATGGCCCGGAAAAGTGAACCTGGGACGGCATCTTGCGCAACCCCTTAAAAGTCTTAAAGAAATCGTCCCGGGCGCACCGGAAAATCCCTTAAAGTACGCTGGCGCTTTCAGCCCCGGTGATTTATGTTTCGATCTTATGAGCGGGAAAAAAAATATCACCCCCAACCTCGATTTGGGCCTGAAGGTGATCCAAAAGCAGCTGAAAACGCTGACCGGACAATCCGGAGTTTACCGGATGGCCGATTCCGGGGGGAATATTCTGTACGTCGGCAAGGCCAAGAACCTGAAAAAAAGGGTGGTCAGCTATACCCGCCTCAAAATGCTCTCCACCCGGCTGAAAAAAATGGTCTCCCTGACCGCCTCGATGGAAATTATCACCACCCATACCGAGGCCGAAGCGCTGCTGCTGGAAGCCAACCTGATCAAAAAGCTGAAACCCCACTACAATATCCTGCTCAGAGACGACAAATCGTTCCCGTATATTCTTCTACGGACCGATCACCCGTGGGCGCAGATCACCAAACACCGTGGCGCCCAGAAAAAGGACGGAGAATATTTTGGCCCCTTCGCGGCGGCTTCAGCGGTCAACAAAACCCTCAACACCCTGCAAAAAATTTTCCTGTTGCGTTCATGTTCAGATTCAGTTTTCAGCGCCCGCACCCGGCCCTGCCTTTTGTACCAGATCAAGCGCTGCTCGGCCCCGTGCGTGGATAAAATTACGCCCGCTGATTATGCCCGGCTGGTGAACGACGCGCGGATTTTCCTCAAGGGTAAAAAAACCGGCATCCAAAAGCGCCTGGCCGGGGAAATGAAAACCGCCAGTGATGCCAGGGAATATGAAAAAGCGGCAAGTTTTCGCGACCGGCTGCAGGCTCTGACCCGCATCCAGGCCCATCAGCTGATCCACGCCAAAGGGCTGGGCGATGCTGATATTATCGCCATCGCCGGTATCGCCGGGGCGACCGCTATCCAGGTGTTTTTCTTCCGCGCCGGGCAAAACTGGGGCAATCGTTCCTACTTTCCCCGCCACGCCAGGGAGGAACCGGAAGGAGCTGTGCTGGGGGCGTTTATCAGTCAGTTTTATGCCAACAAACCGATCCCGAAACTGATTCTGGTCAACATCGTTCCGGAAAGCCGCATGGTCATGGAGCAGGCCTTCAGTGAAAAATCCGGCCGCCGGGTGACCATTTCCAAACCCCAGCGGGGACGGCGCAAAAACCTGGTGCTGGAAGCCGGGCTTAACGCCCTCGGGGCATTGAAGCGGCGGCTTGCGGAAAATACCGCCGAGAAAAAAATTCTCGAGAAACTGGTCAGGATTTTTTCCCTTGAGGGCGATCTGGAACGCATCGAGGTTTACGACAACAGTCATATTTCAGGAAAATATGCGGTCGGGGCGATGATCGTGGCGGGGCCCGGGGGGTTTACCAAAAACGCCTACAGAAAATTCAACATTCGCTCCCGGGAGTTAAGCCCGGGGGATGACTACGGCATGATGCGCGAGGTGTTTACCCGCCGTTTTTCACGCCTGGTCAAGGAAGACCCGGACCGCGCGGCGGGCCACTGGCCCGATCTGGTCCTGATTGACGGCGGCAAGGGCCAGTTAAGCGCCGCCCATGACGTCCTGACCGAAATGGGGATCGGGGACTTGTGTCTGGTGGCCATCTCCAAAGGCCCTGACCGTCACGCCGGACGGGAACAGTTTCATATCAGGGGCCAGGCGTCTTTCACCCTGCCAGGCGCCTCGGCGGAGCTTTACTATCTGCAGCGTCTTCGTGATGAAGCCCACCGGTTCGCCATTTCCGCTCACCGGGCCCGGCGGAAGAAAAATATCTACGCTTCCCCGCTCGATAACATCTCGGGCGTGGGGCCCGGGCGAAAACGGGCGCTGCTCAATCATTTCGGCTCGGCCGCCGCCGTCAAGGAAGCGGGGAGGAAAGACCTGGAGGCGGTCAAGGGCATCAGCAAATCTACCGCTCAGGCCATTTATGACTTTTTTCATGAGCAAGGTTGACGAAATCCGCAGATGGCATATCTTGGCCCGAGGGGTAAACCATGAAACACCTTCCGAACATCCTGACGCTGTCGAGAATTTTTGTCATTCCGGTGCTGATCGCATCGTTCTACCTGCCGGCTCCGTGGGGTAACTGGGTGGCGTTCGTGGTCTTCACCCTGGCCGGGATAACCGATTATTTCGATGGGCTTATCGCCCGGACCTTTGAGGTTACCTCAAAGCTGGGCCAGTTTCTCGATCCGGTCGCCGACAAGCTGATGGTCGCCGCCACTCTTTTGATGCTGACCGCGTTCGGCACCATTTCCGGCATCCATATCCTGGCCGCGATGGTGATCCTGCTGCGGGAAATTCTAGTCTCGGGCTTGCGCGAATTTTTATCCGGTATGGAGGTTTCGGTGCCGGTCACCAAAATTGCCAAATGGAAAACCGCATTCCAGATGATTGCCCTTGGTGCGCTTCTGATCGGCAATGCCGCACCGCCATGGCTGCCGGCGATGGAAATTGGTCTGACGCTTTTGTGGCTGTCGGCCATCTTCACCCTTTATACCGGCTACGATTATCTCAAGGCCGGTCTCAGGCATTTTTAGCGAGGAGCCCCCGATGAAACTGGTTTATTTCGCCTGGGTCAGGGAGCGCATCGGCCTCGACTTTGAGGCCGTCACCCCGCCGCAGGAGGTTAAAACCATTTCCGCGCTGGCCGATTGGCTGTGCGCCAGGGGAGACAATTACAGATCCGCCCTGACGGACCGGTCCGCCATCAGGGTCGCCCGCAACCAGACCTTTGTCGGCTGGGACGAGGCCATCAGTGAGGGCGATGAGGTGGCCTTTTTCCCGCCGGTGACGGGGGGTTGAGGCGATGACCGTTAAAATCCAAAAAGAAGACTTCGATGCCCCTCTGGAAGTTGGGGCGATGTTTGACAATTGCGCCAATCCCGGGGCGGTTGTCACTTTTACCGGCCTGGTGCGCAGCCGCGATAATGACAAGGAACTGATCGCGCTG
>JADFFP010000124.1 GCA_022568115.1 Pseudomonadota bacterium
CGACGGCGCCGACTTCTCCAAAGCCGACACCACCGGTGCCGATTTCCGCAACACCAATCTGAGCGCCGTCAGGAACCTGACCATGCAACAGATCCGCGTCGCCCGAGTCGACGAAACCACCCGCCTCCCCCAAAGCCTCAAAGCCAAAATGCCCAAAACCGGCGCCAACTAACCCACGTAACGCCCGGCGAAGCCCCGGAGTTAATTTTTACCACCGACCCGCACAGATCAACACCGATGAACCGGAATTGTGTCATCCTGAGTGCAATGAAGGATCTGTGTTTTATATTGCCCCCGGCGGCGCGCCGGTTCGCCCATCCGAATCCCGGTTGACTCCCCCCACCCCATAGTGTTTAATTCTAATTGCATTTATTTTCTAATTCCAACAGAGCTTGCACCATCCCTCCGACTTACCTTATTCATCAGGGAAAAAATGACCCAGTACGACCATAAGGGCAAGAATACTCTGCTTGAAGCCTTGCAGAATTTTTCCCGGTCCGTTTCGGACAAGATGTCGCAACTGACCTCCGGAGAGCCGGAAGACCAACTGCGCGGTCCTTTTGAAACCTTCATGTCCGAAGCGGCACATGTCTTTGGCCTGAAAGCAGTCTGTACTGGTGAAACGCCGTTACCTGACAGCCTTGGCCAACCAGATTACGCCGTCCACCTGAACAAATTACTTGCTGGCTACGCTGAACTCAAAAAACCCGGCACAGGCGCAAACACGAAACGGTTCAAAGGACACAACCGCGAGCAGTGGAAACGTTTCTCGGCCATCCCTAACATCCTCTATGCCGACGGCAACCAATGGGCGCTTTACCGTGACGGGGAACTCGTAAACAAAATCGTTTGCTTTTCAGGTGATGTTTCCTCCGATGGCAAGAAAGCTGTCGCCCCCAAAGACGCAAAAGCCCTGGAACCCCTTTTGCGTGATTTTTTTTCCTGGGAGCCGTTCATTCCCACCGATAAAAAGGGCAAGATCGACCTCAAGGGTTTTGCCGTGCTTCTGGCCCCGCTTTGCCGGATGCTCCGCGATGACGTGACCGATGCGCTCAAAGACCCGGCTTCGCCGCTTGTCCAACTGGCGAAGGACTGGAGGCAACTTCTCTTTCCCGATGCACCCGACGAGCAATTCGCGGACGCTTATGCCCAGACAGTAACCTTTGCCTTGCTTCTGGGGCGTAGTGAAGGAGCCGACCCGATGACATTAGAAAGGGCCCAAGAGAAGTTGGCCGCCGGGCATAACCTGCTTTCCCGTGCGCTCCAGATACTTACAGACCCAAGTGCACGTTCAGAGATGCAAGCCTCGCTTGACCTTCTTTTGCGCGTTATCGCCACCGTGCCCCCCGCTACATTTGGCGGCCCGGAAGATCCCTGGTTATACTTTTATGAAGATTTTCTTGCTGTCTACGATCCCAAGTTGCGTAAAGATGCCGGGGCCTATTACACCCCTTTCGAGGTCGTTCACGCTCAGGTCCGTCTGATCGACGATCTATTGGTCAACCGCCTGAGCAAACCATGGGGTTTCGCTGATCCCGATGTTGTCACGCTTGATCCCGCCGCCGGGACGGGCACTTACCTGCTGGGTGTCATCGAACATGCCCTTGAGAGGGTCAAAGCCGAACAGGGGAAAGGGGCCGTTGCAGGACAGGCAACTGCTATTGCTAAAAAACTATATGGCTTCGAAATCATGGTGGGTCCTTACGCGGTGACCGAACTTCGCGTCAGCCGCGCACTGCGCGACCGGGGCGGCGAATTGCCCAAGGACGGCACACACGTTTTTCTGACCGACACGCTGGAAAGCCCCAATACCAAGCCACAGCAATTGGCGTTTATCCTCCAGCCTATCGCCGACCAACACGAAAAAGCGCTTCAAGTAAAAAGGAAGGTTTCCGTTATCGTGTGCCTGGGAAATCCGCCCTACGACCGTCACGATGCAGTGGATACGAAAGATGAAAACAATCTTTCCAGGTATGGCGGATGGGTCCGCTTTGGCGATCCTTGGGCCGAGTATTCTAAAAAACACAGGAAGGGAAGGAAATTTAAGGAAATCAAGAGCGCAAAAGCGCGATTGAAATTGAGGCAGAATGAATCCATTCTCAAGGATTTTATCGATCCCGCCATTGCCTCTGGCCACGGGGTCCACATAAAAAATATCTACAACCTATATGTCTATTTCTGGCGGTGGGCGCTTTGGAAGGTTTTTGAGCATGACACCGCGAGCGGACCGGGAGTGGTCAGCTTTATCAGCGCGTCCAGCTATCTCGAGGGCGACGCCTTTGCCGGGATGCGTGAGCACATGCGCAGGCATTGCGATTAAATCTGGATTCTCGATCTTGGAGGGGAAGGGCGGGGCACCCGCAAAAGCGAAAACGTTTTCGCGATTCAAACGCCCGTGGCGATTGCGATTGCCGTGCGTTCGGGGAAACCAAAGACAGACAAACCCGCCAAGCTGCATTATGGTCGCATTGAGGGTACACGCAAAGCCAAGCTGGCCACGCTCGACGCCATTACCGATTTTACCAAAGTAAAATGGAAGGCTTGTCCGGAAGAATGGCAGGCTCCCTTCCGCCCGGCAGGAAAGGGTAAATACTTTGTTTGGCCTCTATTAACCGACCTAATGCCATGGCAGCATTCAGGAGCGCAATTCAAACGGGCTTGGCCAATTTGTCATGATCGCGAGACTTTGAAAGCGCGTTGGCGAAACTTATTGAACGCTAAGGATAAAGCTGGGGCTTTTAAAGAAACACGCGACCGGAAAATTAAATCTAAATATCTCCGGTTGATTGAGAAGAATAAAACTGAAAAACCCATCGACCAATTGAAGGGGGATGCTCTACCTCCTAACACCGTACGTTACGCCTATCGTTCTTTTGATCGGCAATGGATTTTTGCCGATAGCAGGTTGGGCGATTTTCTTCGCCCCGACCTTTGGCGCGCCCATAGCGAGCGGCAGGTGTATTTGACAAGCCTGCTGAATCATCCTCTTGGTCAAGGTCCTGCACTGACAGTCTCTGAAAATATCCCAGACCTTCATCATTTTCGGGGTTCCTTCGGCGCGAAAGCCGCTATTCTCCTTTACCGCACTGCCGATGCCAAGGAAGCAAACATTCTTCCCGGCCTGCTCGAACGGCTCGGCAAGGCTTACAAAAGCAAATTGACACCGGAGGATTTTCTGGCCTATGTCTATGGCGTGTTGGCGCAGCCGGACTTTACCGCGCGTTACCAGAAGGAATTGGAAACGCGCGAGCTGAGGGTGCCGATTACGAAGGATGCCGCGCTTTTCGAGAAAGTTAGGAAAGTCGGAGCGCGGCTACTGTGGTTGAACACCTACGGAGAACGTTTTCTGCCGAAAGGTAAAAAGCGGGGTCACGTTCCACATGGAAAAGCCAAATGCACCAAAGCCGTTCCAGGCAAACCGAACGATTACCCTGAATCTTTCGAATATAATGATGCCACCCAAACACTTCATGTCGGTAAAGGCGAGTTTGCGCCCGTCGCTCAAAATGTCTTTGAGTTTGAGGTTTCAGGACTCAAGGTCGTAAAGTCGTGGCTCAAATATCGTATGAAAAAAGGCGCAGGCAAGAAATCCTCACCGCTCGACGATATCCGCCCCGAGCGGTGGACCGGCCAATTCACGACCGAACTTCTGGAACTGCTCTGGGTGCTGGAAGAGACGGTTGCCGGGTATCCCGAACAGAAAAAACTGTTGGAAAAGGTAGTATCCGGACCCTGCTTTCAGGCTGATGAACTGCCTGCTGTTCCAGACCACATGCGCAAACCTCCAAAAACAGAAGAGCCAAGTCTATTCGACGGAATTGACTAAAAAAGGGTTGAGGTATTAGCCTCAACCCTTTTGTTTATATTGCCCCCGGCCCTAAATCCCCCAACTCCTCTTTATAAGGGGGAGCAAATCACCCCAACCCGAAATCCCCCCGGCCTCTTAAAAAACAGGGAACCTTTAACCACCCCTCACCTTAATCCTCTCCCCGTGAGGGGAGAGGGTTGTTATCAGGGAAATTATTCCCCTTTCGATTGCCAGTTGCCGGCCAGGCGCTGGGCTTCGGTCAACTGTTCGGGCTGCAGGAGCTTGGTCACTTTATCGCGGTTCTTGACCGCCATGTCCTGATCCTTGCCCGGTTTCAGTTTCGCGGCGGCGAGGTTGTACCACATGTGCGCCTTCACAAAATCCTGCGGCATACCCTTGCCCTGATGATACAGTGCGCCGAGATAGTTCTGCGCCAGGCCATGACCCTGGTCGGCGGCTTTCTGATACCACTCGGCGGCCTTCTCGTAATTCTGCAGGACGCCCTCGCCCAGCTCATACATACTGCCGACGTTGTACTGCGCCAGCGGGAACCCGCCGTCGGCCGCTTTCTGATACCACTGCACAGCGGTTTGTAGATTCCGCTCCACGCCTTTGCCCTGATCGTACATAAGGCCGATGTTGTTCTGCGCTTTGGAATGGCCCTGATCGGCGGCCTTGCGGTACCAGCTCATGGACTGGGCGTAGTCCTGCGGCAGGCCCTGGCCGTGATGGTACATGGTGCCGAGGTTGAACTGGGCCAGAGAGTGCCCCTGTTCGGCGGCCTTACGGTACCAGATGACGGCGGTCTCGAGACTGGACGGAACGCCGAGGCCCTTGTCGTACATGTTACCGAGACTGTTCTGCGCGCTGGCGTGCCCCTGCTCGGCGGCCTTGCGGTACCATTGGACGGCCTGCTGGTAATTCTGCACGACGCCCTGGCCGAAATCGTACATGTTGCCGATATTGAACTGCGCTTTCATGTGGCCCTTCCCGGCGGCTTTCTGATACCACTGGGCGGCCTGCTCGTAACTTTTTT
>JADFFP010000003.1 GCA_022568115.1 Pseudomonadota bacterium
TAGGCGCCGAAGATGAACGTCGACAGAGGAATGAGCGAAATATAGAACCAGTAGACGCTGTACCCGAAAAGACCGGACAACAGGATAAACACAATAAGTTTCAGTCTCATGCGTTGTGCCTGGCTTCCTTAAGGAGTTTTTCTGTTGCCCTGTTCATGTCGCCTTCCAGCTTTTTCATGAAGTCTTCCCTGGTCATTTTTCCGCTGATTGGGGGAAGAAATTCCAAAACCATGGTACCCGGTTTTCTGATATGAGTATCCCGGGGCCAAAAATATCCAGAGTTTAGGGCCACCGGCACAACCGGGACGTCCAGCATGGTGTAAAGGGCGTAAACACCCGATTGAAAGTTTTTCTTGTGGTTAATATTGACCCGGGTTCCTTCCGGGAAAATAATAATATAGCGTCCCTTGCTTAGGGCCACCTTGCTGGCCCTAACCATTACCCGAAGTGCCACACCGCCGGCCGAACGGTCGATTGGGATTTCCTCCAGCTTTTTCATGTACCAACCGAAAATTGGCAGCTTGAGCATTTCCTTCTTTGCGACTATTGCGGCCTTGGGGATAATAGAGAAAAAAACTGTCGTATCCCATGCTGATTGATGTTTGCTGGCAATCAGGCATGGAGTAGGGGGGATGTTTTCTAACCCTCTGAATTCCACCTTAATACCCGCAACCTTTAGTAAAAAGGTTGTTCCCTTGGCCCATAAAGTTTGAGGGAAGAAAGCCATGCGCAGAGGAAGCGGGATCGTCAGCAGCCCCATTAGGGCGCAAATAGCGGTCCATGCATAAAAGCCGACATTGAACAAAAAGGAGCGAATATAAATCATAACCAAGATTTAGTTTTTCAAATCAATGTGCACAAGGCTTAAAAGGTACTTATCATATTCGAGGGCAAGGACGAGGGGAGAAACGTCTGCCTTTACCGGATGGGGAATTATAGTCAGGTTATCGGCGTAATCCTGAAAAGTATTCAGGCTTCTGGGCATGTGATAATCAGAGGTAATGAGGATCAGCGAAGCATAACCCTTGTTTTTTGCCCAAGCGGAAGCTTCCAGGGCATTGGTCCTGGTGTTGGTAGCCTGTCTTCCTGTATCGACACAGCAGTCCCATAGGGCTTGGTCCTGGCCGAAAACCGCAAGGATGGTTTCATTGTTAATTTTTTGGTCAACCCCGGAAATCAGCAACCTGTTTCCACGCCCGGCAATCAAAACTTTAAAACCTTCATCAATGCGGCCTGGTCCGCCGGTCAAGACCACTATTCCATCTGCACGGCTTATCGTTTGTTCAATGCCCCTGACGGACACAACAAATCCAGCAAACCCGAAAGCCCAAACGATTGTCAGGAAGAAAACAAGATAAAAGGCCCTAAGCAGCAAGAGCCCGGATTTAGAATACATGTAAAGCATCACTATCGCCCTTTACATCAGACCATTTTGCCCAAAGCATGACGGACCGTCATATCAGCAGTCCACATGCTAAGCAAAGATGTCAAGAATGGAACCAGGCCAAGAAGGGTCATTTGCCCGGCAGTCAGATACAGTCGCGGCAACAGTCCCCCGCCAATGCGGGCCGCTAAATATAGGATCAGGGATATCGTCAACATTGCCGCTATCAGACCAATTAACCCTCCCTTGAAACCATGCAACATAAACAATTTCCGAAATTCACTGGCAATAAGCGAATCCTTGGCGCCAATCAGGTGCATAATTTCCACTGTTTCACGGTGGGCCGCCAAGGCCGATTTAGTGGCAAATACCACCATGGCAACCGTGGTCAGCACGATCAGTGCGATGCTGACAAAGACCGCCACCTGAACCATATTTGAAAGAGAGGTCAACCGACCTATCCATTGCTGGTGATCATCCAGGCTGGCGTCGGGAGCCTTGACCCGAAGGCGGGCATTCAGGGCCGCTGTATCAATCCGGGAGCCTTGCCGGATGGTCACGGATACCATGGCCGGAACAGGAAGGTCATCGGTGACATTTCCTACCCCAAGCCAGGGCTCAAGCAGGGCTTCCAGCTCGTTTTCCGGGATTGTGCGGGCCTCGATCACACCGGCAGTATCTTCGAGAACTTCCATTACAGCCCGGGTTTGGCGTTCACGCTCCTGGGCCTCTGGATGAACTATTTGGACGGTCAAAACCTGTGACAAATCCGTTGACCAGGCATTGGTGGCGTTAAAGATAGCCAGTCCTGTTGCCGACCCCAGAAGTGTTAAATATGCCATAACGGCAATGATTAAAGGCAGGAAACGATTGCTCTTTTCCTTCGGCGGAAGAAAGTAAAAGGTCTTCAGCCGGCCCAGGAATGAAACCTCCAGAAAGCTGGTCCGGGTTTTTTCGTCTTCAGCGGCCATAAGATAATCTTCCCTCATGAAGTTTGAGTATCGGCACATGGTAGCGGGCCACCAACTGTGGATCATGAGTTGCGATCAGCAACGTTGTCCCCATTTTGTTCAGCTCGACAAAAAGCTTCATTATCCGCTCAGCCATATCCGGGTCGACATTGCCGGTCGGTTCATCCCCCAGCAGCAATTGGGGTTTTGTTACCACCGCTCTGGCAATGGCCACCCTTTGTTTTTCTCCGCCGGAAAGGGTTGGCGGCAAAGCGCCGGTTTTGTGTCCCAAGCCAACCCATTCCAGTATTTCCTCGGCGTTTGACTGAATCTCTTTTCGTTTCACCCCCATTATGTGCAGGGGCAGGGCGACGTTTTCCAGCGCCGTCAAATGATCCAAGAGGCGAAATTCCTGGAAAACTATGCCGATCCTTCGGCGCAATTTGATCAGACCACTGCGCTGGGCCTTCCCTATATCTTTCTCAAAACAGGTCAGCCTTCCACGCGAATGGCGGTGAGATAAAGACAACAGTTTTAAAAGTGATGATTTTCCTGCACCGCTGGGCCCAGTTAAAAAATGAAACGAACCTGCCTCCAGTTCAAAATTTATGTCGGTCAGAATTTCTTCTTCGCTGCCATACCGCATTCCGACATTTTCAAAGCGGATCAAATAAACCTCCGGCTCAAAACTCTTGTGTTGTTTTAGATTTACACGTCAGGTTTCTGGCCGTCCAGACTAATCAGGATTTTTCATTTGTTGATTAAGGCCGCCACCTGGGATAGGGATAAACTGTTTTGAAACCAAGCAGGATTTTAGGTTAAGACCAACGCTTTCCAGTGCCGTGATTTTGGTCTTTAAGGAAAACAATAAATGATTATCAACTGCACTGAATGTGGAACGCGTTATATTGTAGCACCTCAGGCCATCGGCAAGGACGGGCGCCTGGTAAAGTGTTCCAAATGTGCACACACTTGGTTCGAGGAACCTCCGGAGGAGGATTTGGAAATTGTACCGGAACAAGTTATTGTCGGGGAACAGGATTCAAACACCAAAACGGAGGAAGATATGAAATCTAAGCCCGAAAAAAAAGATCCCGTAATGGAAAAAAAAGACCCGCAAGGTTTGGAAATCAGACGCAATGTACCAGCCGTGATAAAAGAGAAACCCCATGGAATAACGATAGGCTGGATTGTCCTTGTGGTTTTTCTGTTGGGCCTGATCTTTTCCCTTTATTATTTTCGCCAACCCTTGGAGGATGAATACACGGTTGCCAAAGTTCTTTACCAAAAATGGGATTTTCTGGTCATGGGAAAAAATCCGCCAGCCCAGCCCGTGCCGCTGCCGATCGTGGAAACCAAAGCACATCCGGCATCGTTCCTGGCCATACGTCAAAGCGCAGAGGTCAGGTTCATTGAGGGTTTGCCCAGCCTGGCCTTGGCTCTTGAGATCACCAACACAGGGAGAAATGACGTAGAGCTCCCCATTTTGACTGGGATTATTAATAATGCGGAAGAGGTGGAGGTTTTTACCTGGGCGATGAAACTGAATCCTTCCCTTATCCCGGCTGGCGGTTTCCAGCAATTTAATATTAATGTAGATAATATCCCGGCAGATTCTGCCACCGCAGAAGTGTTTTTCGACTGGAACTAAAGGCCCTCCCGGTTTCCGGATTTTTTAGAAAACCGTTACCGGGCGTTGCTCAAATAAAGCCCGGAACGCCAAAAGCGTTTTAAGGGCTTCCCCAGTTTCACCCCTGCTGGCTTGGTTTCGCATCTGAGAGATCAGGTTTTTAAATGAAGAAAACCCCGGCATCGCTATCCGCCCGGGATTTTCATTCAGGCTAAGCCGGCGTGAAAGTAACATAAATTCGGCGTCGAACATGATTTCCATTCGGGCCTGAAGATTACCCGCCAAATGGTCAAATTCTTCCAGGTCCTGTTCCTTTGCCAACATCTGGACCATGCGTTCCATAAGCGCTTGTACGCTTTGTTCTTCAAAGGAACCGTTATCCTCCAGCCGGAGAGCTGTTTGCCATAAGTATCTGGAAACCTCTTCAAAATCTTCCGGGGTTTCCGCCGAACGAAGTTTCCAGTAGGCGGACCTGAGCGCCAGATAAATTCCGGTCTTTTATTGAAAAGCAGCTTTTTAATTGGTCAGGATATTCAGACGCTGGATCTGGGCACTTTTCCGGCCTGGTGTAATGAGCAGGGCTTTCCGGATAGAGACCAGTGTTTGTGCTACCGGGTTCTGAAAGGATTTTTCAGGGAGCAAAAGAATTACGGGTTCGCCGGTGCCGATTTGACCTAAACTATCAACAGCTTTGATAACAGCACTAACAGTGGATCCCGCCCAGGGGTGGCTTAATAGGTTGGTGTGATAAGTCAGGGTTATTTGGCCATCCGGGACAACAAACACCGGAAGAAAAATTACTTCAGTCTCGGTACCTGTTATTCCCCGGCGGCTCAGTTCCAAAAAAACCTCTTCCACACCGTGATCATCCCAAAGAGTATATTTTAATTCATAGGATTTTCTTTTAGTCAGGGTAGGCTTGGCAACCAATGCCACCCTAGGAGCCTCATCCGGAATAACCTCGAAAGCTTGCCGTATGGAAACATATGGACCGACCCTGATATCCAGCGTCGTTTCTTCATTCAGGATATGCTTCGAAAGATAAACACCCTTGCTGGTTTTATAACTTCGGCCAAGAGAATTTCCGAGCGAAATAAAAGGTGAAAAATCCTCGGTGTTTTTAATCTCAATTGTCAGGATACTTCCTTCCGGCAAGAAAATAATGTCATTTCCATCGTAACGGCCATAAGGTCCTTCCTTCTCAGACAAAAGGAAGACTTCCTGCTGATTCAAATAAGATGGGGGAGTTATGGTAAGGTTCAGCAAAATTTCCGTCGGCGGTTGCTTCAGGGAAAAAGTCATGGCCTGAAGGATACGGCCAGGAATTCCAGACTCTGTATAGGAAACCCCAAGAATCAGTCCTCCAAGCACAGCGAAAGAAAGGGCGTGTAACTTCCACGCCGGTTGTAGACCCAGCAATTTAACCTCAGCCGGGCTTTGGTAATGTTTAAGCCTGCTGTAAGCCCGGAGGTTCTTGCGAGTGTTCCAATAGACGGCACTAAGGCAGCCCACCAGGGCAATATTCTTTAACCAGTAGGGCAGGTAAGCCCAAACCTCGAATAGGGAAGCAGAAACATATGCCCCAAAAATCACCAGTGCATAC
This sequence comes from Pseudomonadota bacterium, assembly GCA_022568115.1. GTDB lineage: Bacteria > Pseudomonadota > Alphaproteobacteria > Sphingomonadales > SMXR01 > SMXR01. The sequence continues at coordinate 5,568 of JADFFP010000003.1, forward strand.
TGAACAATCCTAAAGAGCGTTTTCGTTTTCGACATTTGCTGCAAATTTAATTCTCCACAGCTTGAATTAGGACAATGGCCGTGTCTTTATATTCATCCGGGGCTTCCAATTCCCCTTTTTTACCGCAGGCGCCAAGGCCAAGAGCGAAAAGCAAAAGAAAAGTAGTCAAGGTAGCTGTTTTCATATCCAGTTCTCATAATTACTGTTGGAAATGCTCTCTTAATCTACATTTGTTCCAAAGGTCAAATCAAGCCAACAAAATGTGAGATTGAAGCGGTGGAAAAAAAAATGCAAACCCACTAAAAGAAAGCATGAAAAAAATACTTCCCATATTGATCATCGTCACGGCAGCCAGTGGTTGGTTTTTGTTCCTGCTTTACCAGGATTGGACCTCCCTGGCCCACCTGGAGCGCGAGACTCGGGGAACCATGTCTGAGTTCATCATCTTTGACAGAAAAAAAGACACGCCCCAAAACCCGGTTTTTGACCGGGATGAAAATACTCTCAGTTTTAAGGATTTCAAGGGCACGGCACTTCTGGTTAATTTATGGGCGACCTGGTGCGAGCCGTGCCGTGAGGAAATGCCAACCCTTTTGGATTTGCAAAAAATAATGGAAGGGGAAAACTTTCGGATACTGACGATTTCTATTGATTGGCAGGGTTACAAGGTTATCGACCCATTTCTGGAGGAATATCAGGTTGCCGACCTGACTGTCTATTGGGATAAATCAAACCGGCTTCCAAATCAGCTGGCGGTCAAGGGATTGCCATTGACGATTCTGATTAACAAGGACGGAGACTGGGTCGGCCGCCTTGATGGCCCTGCGGAATGGAACAGCGTTGACGCCATCCGCTTAATGCGGGCTGCGGCAAGAGAATAGTCTAGCGGGTGGGCACCGGGTTATCCCCCGAATAATCATAAAAACCCTTACCGGATTTCCGGCCCAGCCAACCGGCCTCAACATATTTTACCAACAGCGGACAGGGGCGATATTTGGAATCCGAAAACCCGTCATAAAGCACTTGCATGATGGCAAGGCAAGTATCAAGGCCGATGAAGTCCGCCAATGTCAATGGACCCATCGGTTGATTGGTTCCAAGCCTCATGGTGGTATCAATCGCCTCCACAGTACCGACCCCCTCGTAGAGGGTGTAAATCGCCTCGTTGATCATCGGCATCAGGATACGGTTGGCGAGAAAACCCGGAACATCATTTGAAACAGTGGGGGTTTTTCCCATTTTTTCGGCCAGTGACTTAACGGTCTCAAATGTTTCTTTATCTGTGGCGATGCCGGGGATCAACTCCACCAGTTTCATGATCGGCACCGGGTTCATGAAATGCATGCCCATAAACTTTTCCGGGCGATCAGTCGCCGCCCCCAGACGGGTAATGGAAATTGAGGAGGTGTTGGATGCCACCAAGGTTGCCTTCGGTAAAACCTTGCAAATTTCAGCCAGGATCTTCAGCTTAAGTTCCAGGTTTTCGGTTGCAGCTTCAATGACGATATCACAGTCCTTGAAGTTCTGATTGTCCGCGGTGGTTAAAATGCATTCCAGAGCAGCATCGCGATCAGCCCCAGAAATAGTTTCTTTCTTGACCTGTCGATCCATATTCTTTGCAATAACCGCTTTTCCGGCTTCGGCCAGCTTGGTAGTGATGTCAGAGAGGACAATATCAAATCCGGCCAGCGCCGCAACATGGGCAATTCCTGCACCCATCTGGCCGGCTCTGATAACTCCGATTTTTTTAATCATTACGGGCTTCCTAAAGGGCCTTTTCCAATTGCGGCAGGGCTTCAAACAAATCCATTACCAGCCCGTAATCAGCAACCTGGAATATCGGCGCTTCCTCGTCCTTGTTAATGGCAACAATAATTTTGCTGTCTTTCATCCCGGCTAGATGCTGGATGGCCCCGGAAATGCCGACCGCGATATAAAGATCGGGGGCGACAATCTTGCCGGTTTGACCAACTTGGAAATCATTAGGAACGTACCCGGCATCAACCGCGGCGCGGCTGGCGCCAATGGCCGCACCCAGCTTGTCGGCAACCGCTTCAATCAGCTTGAAATTCTCTCCACTACCCATGCCGCGGCCGCCCGAGATCACTATTTTCGCCGAAGTCAGTTCGGGCCGGTTAGATTTGGAAAGCTCCGCCTTGACGAACTTCGACTGGCTTTGAGCGCCGTTAGCTTTTACCGCTTCAATAGGGGCTGAGCCACCCTTTGGAGCAGCTGGCTCAAAAGCCGTGGTCCTGACAGTGATCACCTTGATATTATCAGTGGTTTGTACCGTTTGAATGGCATTCCCGGCATAAATAGGGCGTTTGAAAGTGTCCGCAGATTCTACTGAAATGATGTCCGATATCTGCATCACATCAAGGGCGGCGGCAACCCGTGGCAAAATATTTTTCCCGGTCGTGGTGGCCGGGGCCAGGATTGCGCTATAACCATTGGAAAGATTCTTCACCAAAGGGGCCAACCCTTCCGCCAGCGGGTGATCATAGGCGGCATCGTCGCATACTAAAACCTTGGTGACCCCTTTGATTCTGGCCGCGGCCTCGGCAACGCCCTTACAACCCTTGCCGGCGACCAAAACATGGACCTCTTTGTCGAGTTTCATGGCCGCCGTAACGGTATTCAAAGTCCCGTCCTTCAGAGACGTGTTGTCATGTTCTGCAAGCACCAAAGCGGTCATCAGATTACTCCCTCTTGTTTGAGCTTGCCGACAAGCTCTTCAACGCTCTCCACTTTTACCCCAGCTTCACGTTTGGCAGGTTCTTCAACCTTAAGGGATTTCAGGCGCGGGGTAATGTCCACCCCCAGATCTTCCGGGGTTTTTTCATCGATGGGTTTTTGCTTGGCTTTCATGATGTTGGGAAGAGAGGCATAGCGCGGTTCATTTAACCTAAGGTCGGTGGTAATCACGGCAGGGATAGTAATCTTTATGGTTTCAAGCCCGCCGTCAATTTCGCGAGTGACTTGAACAGCCCCGTTTTCCAGTTTAACTTCAGAGGCAAATGTGCCCTGCGGCCAGCCAAGCAGGGCCGCCAGCATCTGGCCGGTCTGGTTGCAGTCATCATCGATTGCCTGTTTGCCCATGATAACGAGGTCCAGATTTTCATCGCCGACAATTTTCTGCAACAACTTGGCCACTGCCAGGGGCTCAACCAGTTGATCGGTCTTGACCAGGATACCCCGGTCAGCTCCCATCGCAAGAGCGGTACGGATGGTTTCCTGAGCCTGCTGTGGACCGATGGAAACAGCGACAATTTCCGAGATTTTCCCGGCTTCTTTCAAGCGCACAGCTTCTTCAACCGCGATTTCGTCAAACGGGTTCATCGACATCTTGACATTTTGCAATTCCACCCCGGAATTATCCGCCTTGACGCGGACTTTGACGTTGAAATCGACAACCCGTTTGACGGGTACGAGAACTTTCATGAAAAACCCCTGTAATCAGTCGGTTGGCCAAAATTTATGGCCCAGCGATAGCCGATGTATAAACGTAAGTCAATGGACGGAAGGCGGCAGAATTTTTCAGTTTTTTCGGTTTTTCCCCGGCACCCAAAGGACGTCTTTTGCACCCTTTTGGTTGAGAAACCTGGCCAGCACAAAAAGGTAATCCGAAAGGCGGTTGAGATATTTCAGAACCTCCTCATTTACGACTTCACTGGCGGCCAAGGTAACGGCCAGGCTTTCCGCCCGCCTGACAATCGCCCGGGCCAGATGAAGATGGCCTGAAGCCGCGCTGCCGCCCGGAAGAATAAAACTGTTCAAGGGGGAAAGTTCGGTATTCATCAGGTCTATTTCCCTCTCCAGCCAGGTCACCTGAGAAGCGGTTATTCTGAGCGCCTTTTTTTCCGGCTTCCTTTCCGGGGTAGAAATATCTGCCCCAAGATCAAAAAGATCGTTCTGAATTCTGGAAAGGGATTTATCAACCCGGCCCTGGACATGAAGCCGGGCCAGACCAATTGCTGAATTTGCCTCATCCACGGTACCGATGGCCCTTATCCTTGGGGTATCTTTCCTGACCCGGCTACCGTCACTGAGGGAGGTTTCACCCCGATCACCGGCGCCGGTATAAATCTTTGTCAACTTGACCACTTCAGTCTCCGGAAAGAAAAGCAAAAATTGCAATCAGGATAAGCGCGGTAAGTTGGGAAATGATCCGCATACGCATCAGTTTGTTACCGTATTTTTCATTAAATTCGCCGCCCCGGGCCATGCTAATTACCCCGGTCAGCAAAATGCCAAGGGTGACCATCAGTGCTATCAGGACGACGATTTGAGCGAATGACATAATTTCTTATAGCGGAGTTTCCACAAAACCTCAAAATGGAAGTTCAACCTCAAGGTCACCACCATGGGCCTTTATCAAGGCAAACAGATCTGAGAGGGTTTTACCGCCTTCCCTAAGGGCTTTTATGGTCATGGACCGGTCACGTTTTGCAAAACGCCTGCCATCAGCCCCAACCAACAGGCCATGATGGTGATATTGTGGCGGCTGAATCCTAAGCAATTCCTGCAAAAGCCTGTGGATATGGGTGGCGTGAAAGAGGTCTTTTCCGCGAATCACATGGGTGATACCCTGCAGATGATCATCAACCACTACCGAAAGGTGATAGCTTGTCATCACATCTTTTCTGGCAACCACGATATCACCTAAACTAGCTGGATCAGCAGCAATCTCTATCTCATTTTCCTTAAATGTAAACGGGATTTTAATCATCGAAAGCGCCTTGCCAACGTCCAGCCGAAGCGCGAACGGCAGACCTTTCTCTATTTTCTCTGTTTGAATATCGGGATCTAAATCCCGGCAGGTTCCCGGATACAAAGGACCATCAGGCCCATGCGGAGCATGGGCGCTGTTGCGGATTTCTTTCCCTATGTCTTTGCGTGTGCAAAAACATGGGTATAACAGCTCTTTTTCCTGCAGAACATTTATTGCCGCCAGGTAATCATCAAAATAGTCGGACTGGCGGCGCACCGGATGTTCCCAATCCAGACCCAGCCAGCCAAGATCTTCATAAATGGCTTCTTCAAATTCCAGCTTGCAGCGGGTTTCGTCGATATCCTCGATTCTAAGCAGAAACCGCCCCTGGTTTTTTTCAGCCGCCCTGAAGGCTAAAAGTCCCGAGTAGGCGTGCCCAAGATGCAGATAGCCAGAGGGGGAGGGGGCGAATCGTGTGACAAAAGACTTGGTCATAAAAAGCTAAGCCGCTAGTGTTCCCTGCAAGATTAAATTGGAATGAACCTTAGAAAATTTTTGGGAAAAAGGAAACATGTTAAGCGGACCGGTTCAGGAACCCGAAAGCGGCAAGGCGGACAGCCTGGTGATATTTTGCCACGGTTATGGGTCGAATGGAGATGATCTTATCTCTCTCGGGACCAAGTGGCGGGGATTGCTTCAGGGGGCTGTTTTTGTTGCGCCCAACGCCCCGGAAAAAAGTCCGCACCCGGGTGGTTATCAATGGTTTCCCATTACCGATTTTTCCAAGGAGGAGCGTATTAAAGGCGCCTATACCGCCGCCCCGGGCCTGGATGAATTTATAGATGCAAACCTTGATAAATATGGGATTAAACCAAACCGCCTGGCATTGGTAGGGTTCAGCCAGGGGACCATGATGGCGCTTCACGTAGGTCTTCGCCGGAAAGCTGGCCTGGCCGGAATATTGGGCTACTCGGGCGCCCTTGCAGCCCCGGCAAATTTAATCTCAGAGATGAAATGCAAACCGCCTGTTTTCCTAATCCACGGAGCGCAGGACAATGTCATTCCCTTCCCGGCTCTGTTTGAAGCCATCGGCGCTCTGGAAGCTGCCGGACTGAACGTTGAAAAACACCTTAGCTATAACGCCAGCCATTCAATCGCCCCGGATGGCCAAGAGAAAGGCGGTGCTTTTCTGGCCCGGATATTAGGCTGAATATTGAAGGGCTTGTCATATTCCATAAACTCAATATGCTTAGCAGGACTTAAACGTGAGGAGAAAAGAACCGTATTCGGGAGTTGATGATATGCTGATCAGGAATTTAGAAGCAGCGTCGCCTGAGGCCTTTCCGGCCCTGGTCCTGAATGCCGATTATCGACCCTTGAGTTATTTTCCACTGTCCCTGTGGGGATGGCAAACCGCGGTCAAGGCGGTTTTTCTTGACCGGGTCAATATCGTTTCCGAATACGAAAAAGTCATTCATTCACCCTCAATAGAGTTTCGTCTGCCTTCGGTCCTTTGCCTGAAAAAATACATCAGGCCCACGCACTGGCCGGCCTTTACCCGGTTTAATCTGTTTCTGAGAGATGGCTTTACTTGTCAGTATTGTCATGACGGAGAGGAATTGACGTTTGATCACCTGGTTCCTCGTTCCAAGGGCGGGCGCACCACCTGGGACAATGTCACCACCGCATGTATGCCCTGCAATTTGAAAAAAGGCGGGCGTTTGCCCAATGAATCACATATGTGGCCGGCGATCAGGCCTTACAAACCGTCTACCCAGAAGCTGATCCAGATGGGGAGGAAATTCCCGCCCAATTTCCTGCATGAAAGCTGGCGCGACTACCTTTATTGGGATGTCGAACTGGAGGCTTAGGGTCTAAATTCTCTTGCTCAGCCAGATGGCGGTGCGGCAACCAGCCTTGATGGCCCCTGACAAAAACTTAAAACCGGGAGTCTCTCTTGCGCCATGATTGTAAGCGGTATCCCGGTGCTCCACTTCATCGGCCTGGAACCGGGCTATGGTTGCCTCGAACTTCTTTTCTATGCCCCAGTTTTTTAGTTTTTTACGCTGGCCTTCGTAATGTTCCTCAATCACCTCTTCAACTGCGGCGGTGCAGGCCATGGCCGCTTTCTCTCCCATCAGGGCCGTAACCGCCCCCATGGCGAAGCCAGCCGCATGCCAGACAGGGTTTAGAAGCGTAGGCCGAACCTGGCGTTCTATAATCAGATCGTCGAAGGTATCCAAATGCGCCTGTTCCTGATCCTTCATCCTGCTGATGGTGGGATAAAGCGGATGTTTTTTGCCCAGCACCGCCAGCTGGCCGTCATAAATCCGCGCCGCCCCGAGTTCACCGGCGTGATCGACCCGGATCATACGCTTAATTTCATCGCTGATCGAACGTTCCCCTGGTAGTGGCAGAGGCGGGTTTTTTCTGGTGTTCTGTTTTTCAGGCATTGGCCAGCCTACTTGGTCCGGTTGTAGGTATAGATCCCAAAGGCCGTCAAGAACGTAGCAATAACAATGTTGTATTCAGCAAAGGAAATGCCGAGGAAAGTACGCCGCTGGTCACACGCAATGACCTGTATTTCGCTCAGGAAACGCAAATATTCTTCGGTCGTGGCGCTCGGGTCTATGTCGATGCCCGCGCATGCCGTAAAGGCCTGCCAGAATCCTTGCTCCACCCCAATGTGATGAGCGGCAAGAAAAACCTCGAGAAACAACAGCATGATTATAATAATCAAAAAGCCGCGGGCGGCCCGTTTCAGGCCGATATCATGACGATGGCGGGTGACATAGGCGATCAGCGCCACCACAGCAATAATCATATAAGGGTAACGCTGATAAAGGCAAAGTTCACAGGGCTGATATCCTAAAACGTATTGGAAAAAATAAGCTGCGCCCAAAACCGCTGCCGCCACGCCCATGTAAAAGAGGCCCCAACGGGCGGACAGATATTCCAAAAGTTTTTTCATCGCTGTCATCCTTTAAAAATTTTATAACCAATCACCATAAGTACAACAAGCAAAACCGCTACGCTGACACTGAGCGCTAGGCGCTTTTCCACAAATGTCTTGATTTTCTCACCGTATTTCCACAGCAGGCCAGCCTCGATATAAAACCGCAAACCCCGTGAAGCGGCCGAGGCCACGATGAACAACAAAGGGTTCATCCCGACCAAGCCGCTAGCGATGGTGATGACCTTGTAGGGAAGGAAGGTGAGGCCAAAGACAAACACGATCCAGAAACCATATTCCGCGTATTGGGTTTGGAAAATGACAAATTCATCCTGCAGACCATAAAAGACCATCAACGGGTCACCAAATGTGAACCAGAAGAACTTGCCAATAATATATCCCAATATCCCGCCCAGAACCGAGGCGATTGTACAAAGCCCGGCAAAGTAAAAGGCCCTGTGCCTTTTTTCTAAACACATTGGGACAAGTAGAATATCCGGGGGAATGGGAAAGACGGAACTTTCAATAAATGAAACCCCAGCTAGCCAGCGGTCAGCTTTCGGGTGTCTAGCTAGATCAAGGGTTTTATCGTAAATCCGCTTTAGCAATTTCTGTTCTTTCCGATTTTTAAGTTTTGCGTTACCTAATCGGTGAAAGCAAGGAAACAAATATTGATATTTAAAAAAAGGCGGGTATGATGCCGGAACCTTTTTTAGGTGAAGCCCCCGTGGCGGAATTGGTAGACGCGCCAGACTCAAAATCTGGTGGCCTTCGGGCCGTGTCTGTTCGAGTCAGACCGGGGGCACCATCCAAAAAAGCAAAATAAAAAGGCGCCCGTTTTGAGCGTCTTTTTTAATGGAAAAAAGTTTTTTATCTCAGGCCGGCCGCTGCAAGACGTTTTAGGCGGGCTTTTTCAGCAACAATATAATCTATCCAGCCTTTTGCATTTTTACGGACTTTCGGGAACCGGCGGGCGGCTTTAAATGCGTCTTCCGCCTTTTTAAACTGTTCCATATTGAAATAGACTGATCCCAGGCGAATATAAGCCTCGCCTTCCTGCCTTAGGTCACCCTTTTTAATAGCTTTCTGTAAGGTATCTGCTGCTTTTTCCCATTCTTCAATTGACATATAGACAACACCAAGCTGGAAATACAGCTCACCATTCTCTTCTTCTGCTGCAGCCAATGAGAGAGGTTTTCCGGCCTTGGCAAAATCCTTGGCATTAAGGTGGGCCTGGCCAAGTAACTTTTGGTTTCTGGCTTTCTCTTTATCAATGCATGCGTCACCACAATCATCCCTCATTCCCTTTTCCAGGACCTTGGCGGAAAGATAAGGAGCGGAAATCATATATAACTGTGCAACAGTAACCAGATTAGTCTCTGCAGTTACGAAACCCAGGCGATATCCCACATCCATAACGGCCAATTGTTTTTCATCTTCCCTAAGTTCACTGTACATGGCGGACAATTGGACCCAATATCGGGGACGGGGCCATTTAATGATTATGATTTCCAGAATGTCACGGACTTTAGAAAAATTGCTCAACTCATAGTACAGAACCAACTGGAGTTCGTACAAGTTTTCCCGTACTTGAGTTGTTGGGTTGAGCTTGGCGATGTCAATTGCGGTTTCGATCAGTGGAATTCCCTTCCGGTAAGATTCCAAAGCCCGGTTATTATTGGTTTTAGCTTGCTGCAAGCCCAGTTGGTAATAAGTCTGTGCTATATAATGCCATTGCGAAGAGCTAGGATCAAGCTGGTATGACAGCCAGTCCAGTAAAATATCCAGGCTTTTTTGGTAATTACCTTCAATGGCATAGAATTGTGCCAGGGTGTATTTAATGTTGTCAACAAAACGATATGGAAGATTCGGTAAGGCCAGCATAACTTCATACTCGCGGATGGCCCCCGGAAAATTGTCCTGCTCATAGTAGATCAAACCCCTCAGTTGCACGGCTATTGACCTTTCATAGTCATTAATACCACGACGGTTAGCCATTTTATTAATGACCTCCAGAGCTTCTACATAATTCTCCTCTGCTATGAGTTCCTGAGCCGTTTCATAACGTTTGAAAAATTCAGGGGAAACCTGGGGGGCGACCCTTTGTCGGGGGCGTTGCTTAACAACTCGGTCTTGCTGGGCAAAAGCAGATGAATCGAAAGACCCAAGATCAACAGCCGGCGCTGCCACAAGGCCACCCGCCGCCAAAGCCAAAGCTAAACTGGTTGTCTTAAGAAAAGTCTTGAAGGGTCGCATTTGTCTCTCTCTTTCCCCATTAGTCTTCCAGTTCAAATATAATTCTGGTTCTAACACCGTGAACCTCAACCGGAGTTCCATCGATCACCCGGGGCTTGTAAATGTACTTCTGAGCGGCGGAAACCGCGGCCCGGTTGAAAACCCCGGGCGGTTCAGCATCAATTATAACCACATCCCTGACTGTCCCGTCCCGGTTCACTATATATTCAACCAGGACGTATCCCTCGAGCCCCCGTCCGGCGGCCCTTGGCGGGTAAATTGGATTCACTTTAACGATCGGCAAATAATCACCATCGCCGGCGTTAATCCCGGATCCTAGTATGGTCCCTGGACCAGTGGGAAGGTTAAAATTAAAAATAGTTTTAGAAGGGCCTGTAGTGGTTACTTTAGGCACTTCAAGCTCAGGCGGTTTTACCTGTTCCGGTGGACGTTCAACCCGCTCTTTGCGTTGGACGGTTTCTTCCCGGTCAACCTTAATCATTTCAATATTACGCCGGGTCTGATCATCCGGGATTTTTTTATCGCCACTTTCAATCAGGGCTAGCATCAGGAAAAACAGGCCCAATGTAATGGCTGTGGCCACAACGGCGGAACTGCCATAGCGTACTATCCGTTGCATTTTATTTATCCTCCAGGGCAGAAATCGAAACGTTGGGAACACCGGCAAGGCGGGCGGCTTCGATTACTTCAAGGGTTATTCCGGCCTTGGCTTTTCGGTCCGCCTGGACAGAGACTGTCCTTTTTGGGTTTTGGGAGTTCAGTTTTTAATGTTTGGAATATTTATTCTTCTAGTGGCTAATGCTAATACTAAACTTTTTTCAGAAGAGCTAGGCAAAGATAGTAGAATTAGAGAGTTGGAAAGAAAGTTAGAAAGTGTTATCAAGGAAGTAAACAAGTTAAAAGAGGAATCAAGTCTTAATGATAAAATAACCGAAATTGAAGGTAAATTAACAATCATAGTGGAAGAGATAGAAAATCTTAAATCTTCATCGGTGGCAAAGGAAGCTAAATATGAAGAAAAACACGGCAGAAGCGAAGGAGCTTCTAAAGTTTATTTAGTGGATAAAGGGGTTTCAATAGGTGGATATGGAGAACTGTTTATAGGCCAACTGAGAGACGGCAGCGATAATACGGTTGATACGCAAAGAGCAGTGTTGTATTTCGGGTATAAATTTACAGATAACATTGTATTTAATTCCGAGATAGAATTTGAACATGCTACTACAGAAGACAATCTCGATGGTCGCGATGGATCGGTATCTGTTGAATTTGCAAGTCTGGATTTTTTACTTATGGATGAATTAAATTTAAGGGCAGGTTTGTTATTAGCTCCATTTGGAATAATCAATGAATATCACGAGCCTACTACATTTTTTGGAGTTCTTAGACCCGATGTTGAAAGAATCATTATACCCACTACATGGAGAGAAAACGGAATAGGAATTTTTGGAGAAATCGATAATCTGCTTCCCGGGCAAATAAGTTATAGATTATATTTGATGAATAGTTTTGATTCTCGTGGTTTTAAAGCATCTGATAACAGAGGATTGAGGACAAGAGGTAACAGATCAAGATTCAACGACCTGGCAGTTGTAGGGAGATTAGAGTATGAACCATATCCACAGATTAAATTTGGCGGGTCAGTTTTCTTAGGGCAAACCGGACAAAATGAAAGTGTTGATGGGCAAACCATAGATGGTTTATTCCAAATGTATGAGGCAGATGTTCAATTGCAGTGGAAAGGATTTGAAGGAAGGGGTCTAATTGTATATACATTTCTTTCAGATGTAGAAATGATAAATGCTAACAATGGTCTTGAAGGTCAGGATTCTGTTGGACAGCAGCAGTTTGGATGGTACATAGTAGGTGCTTATAATGTCTTGTCGGTTGTAGATA